>JANNQE010001278.1:0-9192 GCA_031441625.1 Planctomycetia bacterium | reverse complement strand
GCGGCGGGTGTACCACGGGTTTGCGGAAATCCGCGTCCAGCGACAAGTCCTGTGCGCCAACGCCCAAGTTCATGCACCGTTCACCACGCCAACACCGGAATCATGCTGGAGTTCGCAGGATCAGGGCGATTGCACCCCCCCGAAGGCCAAGAAGTGACCCCGCTATGACCCCTCACCGTGGACCAGAATTGGGTGCCGAAGTGGACCAGAATTAGATGCCGATTACCAGACGCGGACGACTTCGTCGTACTGCACCCGGACCGACAGGTGGTCGAGCAGTGTCAGCAGGTTCTGACCGAGTGGCTCCGCCCGATGGGGCTGGAACTGAAACCGAGCAAGACCCGCCTGTGTCACACCCTGGAAACGGTGGGTGACCAGACCGGGTTCGACTTCCTGGGCGTCACCGTCCGTCAGTTCCCCGCGGGGGCGACGCGCACCGGGTGCCTGTCCAACGGAGTCCCGCTCGGGTTCCAGACCCTCTCAAGCCCAGCAAGGCCGCGATCCAGCGGCATGTGGCCCGCCCTGCGCGAGGTCATCGACGCCCACCGGAATGCCCCTCAGGAGGCCCTCATCAAGGCCCTGAACCCGGTCATCCGCGGGTGGAGCAACTACCACTCGACGGTGGTGAGCAAGAAGACCTTCGGCCGGTTGGGGACGGTCGTGTACCAGATGTTGCGGGCGTGGGCACGGAGGCGCCACCCGCACAAGAGCCGGGTCTGGGTGGTGAGCAAGTACTGGCGGGTGAACGAGGGACGAGGATGGGTGTTCCAGCCCGCCGGGAAGTCGATTCGCCTGTACCGCCACAGCGAGACGAGGATCGTCCGCCACGTTCTGGTGCAGGACACCCGCAGCCCTTTCGACGGGGACTGGACCTACTGGACGAGTCGGATGGGCCGCCACCCCGAGGTGTCGCCATCGGTCGCGAGACTGATGAAGGCACAGAAGGGAGCGTGTCCGCACTGTGGCCTGTTGTTCAAGCCGGGTGACGCACTGGAGGTGGATCACTTCATCCCCAGTTCACGAGGCGGAAGCAACAGCTACGGCAACCTTCAACTGTTGCACAAGCACTGCCACCATCGCAAGACGGCGGCAGACAACAAGGGAGGTATGGATGACAACCCACCAAGTAACTGAGGAGCCGGATGAGGGGAAACTCTCACGTCCGGTTCTGAAGACGAGTCGGGGTGGCGACACCCCGGCTCAGTTTAACTGCCCGAGCGGCACGTCGCTTTCGTGGAGAAGGTGCAGGGGTTGCTCGGCCGGCTGGGCGGGCAGGTGCTCCGCTTCCCGGTCCCGGCCGGCACGGCCGATGGGCTGCGTGATGGCGAGTTTCGAAGCGGGGCTGTTCGTCGGCGGAGGTGCGTGCGATGCGCCCCGCGATCACTTGGAGTTGGAACGCTGGTTTCGGTTGCCGAAGGGCCACGAACGCCGCATCCACGGCCGGTCGCATGCGGGCGTGCGGTTGGTGCAGGAAGGGGAGACGCTGATGCTGGCCCTGGATGCCAGGGGAAACGCACTCATTTGCTGAGGAAATCGCGTAGCACGTGTTCGAGAAATGAGTCGTCCCATCCGGCCTTGAGTCGCTTGTTCTTGATGCCCATGTTGGCCTTGGCCTTCTTCAACATGGCCAACGCCATCTTTCGGACCACGGACATGTTCTCGGGGGCATGGCCTTCCCGAAGCCGATGATCGTCCTCCCGAAATGCCACATCCAAGACCCAGTGGCAGGCGTTCTCGATGCTCCAGTGGTTACGACTCGCGCCCAGGAACATCTTTCCCGAACCTCGGCGACTGCTGATGTCGTAGTGGACCTCGGAACTCTCCTTCCCGTTGACCGACCGACTCCTCACCACACACACCACGGACTTCAACCCCGTCCACAGGCCCCGGTCACGGATCCCGGCCAGGTCGGTCATCACGACACAGAATCGGAACTCCTCCCGGCCGTGTGACTTCTCCTCCGTCGCGCACTGGCTCAGCCCGGCGTAGTCCGCCTCCAGCGCCGCCCAGGCCATCGCCTGGATGTCCTCGAACAACCGCGGCTGGTTGTCCTTCACCGCCAGCAGGTCATCCCCCCGGCCGGCCACGACTTGGGTGGCGATGTCCTTCTGGCAGCCGGCCGCGTCGATGCTCACCAACGCCCCCGAGACATCGAGGAGGTGCAGCAATTCCGGGATCGCGGTGATCTCGTTGGACTTCTCGTCGGTCCGCACCTGGGCCAGGGTGACACCGTTCCCCGTGGCCCACGCGCTCACGATCCGGACCGTCCGGTCGCCGGCCCCCGTCTTCCGCTTCGACCCCCGCATGGCCTTCCCGTCGATCGCGACCTGCTTGAGTTTCAGGCGGTCCGACATCGCCTCGACCCACCCGAGGAAGCACGCCCCGAACTCGTCCGGGCGGATGGCCGCGAACACCCGGTTGAGGGTGTCGTGGGACGGGATGCCGTTGTCCAGATTCAACCCGAGCCGCTCCCGGAACCACGTCCGCTTGGCGTGGGCGAAGGTGGCCATGCTGACGAAGTCGTCGGCCCCGGCGAGGGTGGCGCAGACGACGATCAGGATGATGGCCATGAAGTCGTGTTCGCACTTGAGCGCGATGCGCGGGTCGCGGAGAGCGGCGAAGTCGTCGGCCAGAGGTCGCGGGGTGGTGGCCATGGCATCGCTCCGGGTGCGTGGAGCGGGACATTGTCGGACCAGGACCGCGAATGCGCCAGAGGCGTGGGGCGAGAACCGCGACCGTGGGGAGCCATGTCCAAGATTGAAAGGTAGTCGCTCAGCAGGCTCGAATCGTAGGCAATTTCATGCAATTGCCCTGCTTGATCGGGTCAGGGACTATGATCTGGTGGGTCGTCACCTCAAGTTCGTACTTGGCGGTGGTGATCCCGTCCCGTCGGGCCTTCATCGCGGCGATGAACTCTTTGGGAGTTTGCGCATGGGCACTCGCCACCACAAGCACAGTCACGATCACGGTGATGTACCGCATCCTGCGTTCCTCCGTGTGGGTTACAGTTCGCCGGTGACATCGAACGCCAGCAGTTCCACCACGTCCGAGTCGGCGGACGTCTTGCCCAGCACACGCACCTTTGTCGTGAACGCCCCCGCCGGGCGGGTGGTGTCCGGCACGAACGTCAACTTGTATTTGCCCGGTTCCAAATCCTTGATGCTGATCGCGACGGCGTTGTTCTCCGTGCGGCAGACGACATCGCGGCAGGGGACGCGGGTCGTGAGGGTGGCGGTTCGCGGTCGGGCCGGTTGCCCGTGCCGGTTCGTGTCCGCGAAGTGAATTGCCACCTGGTTCAGCGTCGCACGGCTCACCGCCGTGCCCCGAAGCTGCCACAACTCTTTCCGGGCGCTCGCGGCCCAGACGGGGCGTAGTTCAACCGCGAACGGTCGCCGGGTGTCGCCCACCTCCCGCCCGGCGCGATCCGGGAGATCCATTTCGACCGTGACGGTGGCGGAACTGTTGGCTGGCACGACGAGGGTCGGCGGGCTGACGGACGCGCAGTTGCAACTCTTCTCGAAGCGGGTGATCTCGATGTCGTGATCGGAGCGATTGTGATATCGGGAGCGAAATGACGGCCTTCTGCGATTCCCACACGTCGCCGGCGTTCAGTTTGTCGTCAGGAACGAAAAGAGGGGATGGGGGGGTAGCGGTTGAGGTGGTGGAGACGGGTGTGTCGGCAACGGGCTGCTTCGCTTGGCCGAACTGAACGGCAACCCAATGGGCGGCCATGACCGCGAAGGCCAGTCCGAGAAACGTGATCGGGATCCACCAGACGAGCCGCATTGGAAGTCCCTCCCGCTGTCCTCGGCATCATAATCGCGCGCGTGTACGAGTCAGCCGCATTTTCCAAATCTTCGCGATGTCTTGATACCGCCTCGTCTGCTAGAGCCTTTGGGGGGGTCAAGTGGCAAGTCCGGAGTGGCACCGTTGTATCCCAGCGGGGGACGCAATGGTAGGTGTTACCGCACTTCCCACCACGCATCCGCCAGGCCGAATGAGAGCGTCATGCCGGCCCCGCCGGGCGAACTGAGGACGTGACAACCCTGTTGCGGCTCGGCCGTGAACTGCACCTGCGTCGGGTGCTTGGCGTACACCCCGTGCCAGCGGCGGGCGACGGTCGGGTCGGGCAGGCGGAGCATCTGCGTCAGGTAGTCCAGGATCAGCCGGTCGATGTGCGGACTGTCGAAGGGGGTCATGTCGGCGTCGTACTCGTGCGAGTCGCCGATCACCACCTCGCCCAGCTCGTTCTGCGAGGCCATCACGTGAACGCCGTACTTCACGTGCTCGGGCATCGTGTCGGCGAACCGCTTCTTCAACGCCGGCAGCGTGCGACACACTTCGAACGCCTTGTAATGCGAGAGGGTCAGCCCGCCGGCCAGGTGCGGTCCCATCCGCCAGCCGTTCGGTTGCGGGCCGGTGGCCAGCATTTGCAGTTTGCACCGCCGCAGCCCGCTCGATGCGAACACCTGGGGGAACAACGTCTCGAAGTCGGCCCCGCCGCACACCAGCACCGTGCCGGCCGTCCACCGCTCGCCGGTTGCGGTGTGAACGGTCGGCATTTCGATGGCGGTGACGGCGGTGTTGAAGTGGAATTGCACGCCGTGCGTATCGGACAGGAAGCGGGGCAATTGCGAGACCGCCTGTCGCGGATCGACGACACACTCCGTCGGGCTGTGGAGCACGGCCTTCAGGCCGGTCGGGTTCAGGTGCGGGAAGCGATCAAGTGCAGCACTCGCTGTCAACAGTTCGCACGCCACGCCCAGCCCCGGAGCCGCCGCCGCGAACTCCTCCAGCACCGCCCGCTCGTCGTCCTCGTACACCGCGTGAACCGACCCGCACTCCTCCACCCACACGCCGGCGGCCTTCAATTCGAGCCACCGCCGGCGGCTGGCCATGGCCGTGTGGTACAGACCGCCGACCGGCTGGCCGATGGGCCACACCATCCCGAAGTTCCGCACGGAGGCCATCTCCGCCCGCCGCCCCCGCTCGAACACCACCACGCTCCGCCCGCGGCGGGCCGCCGCCCACGCCCACGCCAATCCCACAATGCCGGCCCCCACGATGGCCACGTCTGCGGATCGGTTCATGCCGCGTCGTCCTCCGGAGTCTGGTCGGGTGGCCGGCTCTCGCCGAGAGCCGGATCGGAAGTCGCTCTCGGCGAGAGCGACCCACCCTACCGGAGTGCGGCTAGGGTGGCCGGCTCTCGCCGAGAGCCGGGTCGGATGTCGCTCTCGGAGAGAGTGGCCCACCCTATTCGCTCGCCGTGCTCGCCCGCACGATCAGCGTGCTCGGCACCACCACCTTCACCGGCGGGCGGGTGAGATTTTCCAGGCGGTATTTCATCACCCGCAGGGCCAGGTCGGCCATCGCCTCGCCGGGGTAGTCGTAGGTGGTGAGGGGGATGCTGAACTCGGCGGCGATGGGCAGGTTGTCGAACCCGATCACGCCCACGTCCTTCGGCACCCGCACCCGCCGCTGGAGCAACTCCACGATGACCCCGATGGCCGAGTAGTCCTGATAACACACGACGCCGTCCAGCTTGTGCCTCACGATCTCGTCGGCCACGGCCGAGTACGCCTCGCGGGTGGGCAGGTCGGCCTGTTGCCGCAGCACCACCGGCACGGGGGCCGGCTTGCGGGCGGGCGTCCCGAACTGGGCGTCGTGAACGGCGTGCAGGTAGCCGGCCACGCGGTCGTTGTGGCTGGTGGTGGGCGACGCCACCACGATGCCCACCCGCCGCCGGCCGGTGGCGTACAGGTGCTCGACGCACTCGCGGGCGGCGGACACGTCGTCGATGGCCACCAGGTCGTGGGTGTGGGCCGGTTGCCCGCGGATGCCGCGCTCCAGGAGTACCGTCGTCAGCCCGGCCTGCTTGCAGCCCTCCACGAAGTTGGCGTCGGCCGCCGCCTCCTCCTCGCTCACCCGCGAGGGCAGCAGGAACACCCCCTTCACCCCGTCGGCCACCGCCTTCACCGCCGCCGCCTTCGCCACCTCGACGCTGATCTTCGGCGTGACGGCGAAGGCGTCGAACTCCAGGTGCATGGGCGTGCGGCGGGCGGCGGCCAGGAAGCCGGCCTGGGCGACGGAGAACGTCTCCCGCAGTGAGGCACCGGGGGTGAGCCGCAGGCAGACGGCCCAGCGGTCGGCCGTCGGCGGGGGGATGCGGTAGCAGCCCGACCTGGCGATGGTCTGGATCAGCCCCTTGTCGCGGAGCACCTGGAGCGCCCGCGAGGCGGTGACGACCGACACCGCGTACTGAAGGGCGATGCCGCGGACGCTCGGCATCTTGCCGCCTTCCCACGCGCCGGTGCGCAATTCGGCCTCGATGCGGGCGGCCACGCGGAGGTATTTGGCCCCGACTTCCACTGCGATCATCTGCGAGCACCTAACGGGAGAGCGGCGGGGGAGAGTGTAGCGAGTAGTACAGGCCCGGCGACTGTGCTAGCCGCACAGTACCAGCGGTGGGCGACTCCCCGCCGCGGAAAACGGCTAAAATTGGAGCTGTCCGAACGGAGGTGTGAGAGTTGAGTGAATTCGGCGAGCGAGAAGCGTTCCACGCGGCCGTCTGGCAGTCGCCCGACGACGACCTGCCGCGGCTGGTGTATGCCGACTGGCTGGACGAGCGGAACGAACACGACGCGGCCTCGTTCCTACGACTGCTCTGCGCCGTCCGCACCTGCCCGCCGGACGTGGACCGGTTGCGCCCGCTCGTCGCCGCCTTCCGCCGGGCGATGGTGAAGGTCCCACCGACGTGGATCGAAGACGTCTGCCCCGTCCCGCCGGCCGTGGTCGTGGGTGCGTGGGTGGACGTGGACCACGAGGCGAACGAGGGG
Source organism: Planctomycetia bacterium (assembly GCA_031441625.1). Lineage (GTDB taxonomy): Bacteria > Planctomycetota > Planctomycetia > Gemmatales > Gemmataceae > JALHQU01. The sequence goes on along the minus strand of JANNQE010001278.1, from coordinate 2,356 downwards.
GTGCTGGAGTTCATCCGCCAACGTCGCCGCGCGCGAACGGGTCTTCAAACCGCGGGCGACCTGATCGCCCTCCGACCGGAACAGGAAGTACGGTGGCCGTCACAACAGGTCGTGGACCGCCTCTGGGGCGATTTGCAGCCCGAACTGTCGCCGGCGGCGGCGTGCGCGGTGGACGGGGTGCCGGCGTTGCTGGACGTGTGGAGTGGGGTGATCATGGCCTTGGCGGTCGGCGACGAAGGGTACACCGTCCGCGGGCCGGAGGAGGAGCCCCTCCCCAGCCCCCGAGGCACTGTCGTGTACGATCTGGACTTTGAACGGCTCCGCTCTCTGGTGCGACAGCACCTCGGTGCGAACTGGCTGATCTGTGGGAGCGACCCGGAATGGATGTGGGCGGCGGGCCGCTGCTTGAGGCGGTCCACCGCCGAGTTCGACCCGGCGAACCGGCCGGGGTGACGGTCACGGCTTCGCGGGCGGGTTCGGGCGGTTCACGCGGACGAGTTGCCCGGCCATCGACGGCAGGGCGGACACGGCGGCGTGAATCCGGGCGGCGAGTGCGGGTTCGTCCGGGTCGATGGTGGTGAAGACGATCCCGGCGTGAGCGACACCAGACTTATGCAGGGCGATGAAATCCCGGTCGTGAGTCAGGACGGTTCGCCCTGCGGCCGTGGCGACGGTCAACAGGTCGGCGTCCGGGACACGGTCGAGACCGGCGGAGCGGGCTGTCAGCACGTCATGCCCCAAGCCGATCAAGGCCGCGGCGGCGCCGTCTTCGAAGTTCTGATCGGCGAGGAATGCGGCCATCGCTCACCCCGCCTGCCGGGTGGGAGTCGTGAACCGCGCCGGATCGCGACGGTAGTCCGTCCACGCCGACACCACCGCGTCGGCCGAGAGCGGCGGGTCGAACGACTCGCGGACCTCGTCGTCCGACAGGCCGAGCAGTTTGCCTTGCACGATCACCTCGGCCGGCACCGGTTCACCTTCCCCCACGTTCCCGGCAGTGTCGTTCCACCAGATGTCGCGTTCGATCTCCAACACATTCCGCCGGTAGTATTCCCAAACGGCGTTCAACTCCTCGCGGGTCAGCGGGGTCGTGCAGAAGTACGTCAACAACTCGTCGTCCGGCACACCCATCCGGCTGGAAACGACCAGCGACCACACCGGCAGCCGCCGCATCCCGACGCACGCATCCCCGCCGACGACGCCGGGCGTCTTGTTGATGAGCGGTTCCATGCCGGTGCGGGGGGCCACCTGCACGCGGGTGCCGTCGGCCAACGGCGGGCTGCCGGGGTCGAGCACGATCACCCCGTTCTGTACGGTGCCTTCCAGACTCATCGCGAACCCTCCACGCACTTTCCTACAGTTTACCCGACGGCCGGGGTGCGGTTCAGAGTTCACCCGGTCACTGCGTTCCCGGTTCCATCGATGCCCTCGACCTTCCGCAAGCTGCTCGAACTGATCCGTTTCAGCCACACCGTGTTCGCGCTGCCATTCGCGTTCCTGAGTGCGGCGCTGGCGTTTCGGGCGGAGGGCATGTTCCGCTGGCTCGATTGCGTCGGCATCGTACTGTGCATGGTGTTCGCCCGCAGTGCGGCGATGGCATTTAACCGACTGGTGGACCGCAAGTACGACGCGGCCAACCCCCGCACGGCCGGCCGCCACTTGCCCGCCGGCACGCTCCGGGTCGCCACCGTCGTGCTGTTCACGGTGCTCACGTCCGCCGGGTTCCTGGCGTCCACGCTCATCTTCTACTTCCGCGAACCGAGCAACCCGTGGCCGCTCTACCTCGGCGTGCCGGTGCTGCTCTTCGTGCTGGCGTACTCGCTGACGAAGCGGTTCACCAGCCTGGCCCACTTCTGGCTCGGCGCGTCGCTCATGTTGGCTCCCGTCGCCGCGTGGATCGCCGTCCGCGGCCTGACCGACATGGCCACCCCGCTGCTGCTCGGCGGGGCGGTGCTGTTCTGGGTGAGCGGGTTCGACATCCTGTATGCGTGCCAGGACGCCGACTTCGACAAGAAGGCCGGGCTGAACAGCGTGCCGGCGAAGGTGGGCGTGCGGAATGCGTTGCGGCTCGCGGCAGGGTGTCACGCGGTCATGTTCGTGCTGCTGGCGGTGCTGCCGCTGGCGAACGAACACCTGCGGTGGGTGTACGGCATCGGACTGGTAGCGGTGGGTGCGCTGCTGGTGTACGAACACCGGCTGGTGAAGCCGGACGACCTGACGCGGGTCAATGCCGCCTTCTTCCAGGTGAACGGCGTCATCAGCTTCGGGCTGCTTCTGGTCGTGTTGATTCAACTGTGGATTGGGTGAACCGGCGGCGTGAGCCGCCAGGGTGATTCGGACCCAGGCGGCTCACGCC
>JANNQE010001277.1:0-2733 GCA_031441625.1 Planctomycetia bacterium | reverse complement strand
CCCCGCCCCCCCCCCCCCCCACCCCCCCCGCCCACACGGTTTGTATCCGAACCCCGTCCGCCCGAGACCATCCTTGCAACCACCCCACCACCGGTACCGGCCGGTCTCCCCCCGGTCCCGTGGGCCGCGGCGAAGACTGTTTTTGGGTACACTACACTTCACCATGATCTCCACTCTGCCTCCCGCCGACATCGACCGAATGGTGCGTGCCGTGGAAAAAGTGCGCGAGCGACTTCTGAAAGCTGCGGCCGCGTTGGAAGCGGCCGGGGTGCCGTATGCGGTGATCGGCGGGAACGCCGTCGCCGCATGGGTGTCTCGCGTGGACGAGGCCGCCGTGCGGAACACGCAGGACGTGGATATCCTGCTGCGTCGTGACGATTTCGAGGCCGCGAAAGTGGCGATGGAAGCGGCCGGGTTCATCTACCGGCACGCCGCCAGCATCGACATGTTCTTGGACGGGAAGGGGGCAAAGGCCCGCGACGCGGTTCACATCCTGTTCGCCAACGAGAAAGTCCGCGAGGAGTATTTCGAGCCGACCGCCGACGTGACCGAGTTTGAGTTCGCGCTGAACAACACCTACCGGCACCTCAAGCTCGAAGCCCTGGTGCGGATGAAGCTCACGTCGTACCGCCTGAAAGATCAGGTCCACCTGCAAGACATGGTTCAACTCGGCCTGATCGACGCCACATGGCCGGCCAAGTTCCGCCCGGAGTTGGCCGAGCGGTTGCAACGGATTCTGGACAACCCGGACGGGTGAGGCCGAGTGCGGAATGCGGAGCGGGGAATGCGGAATGGAAGGCACCTGACCTCCATTCCGCATTCCCCGCTCCGCATTCCGCACTCGGTTCACACCCCCGCGTCTTTTCGCAGGGCCTCGGCCTTGTCGGTCTTCTCCCAACTGAACTCGGCGTTGGTGCGGCCGAAGTGCCCGTGGCGGGCGGTCTGGCGGTAGATCGGCCGGCGGAGGTCCAGGCCGGTGATGATGCCCTTCGGAGTCAGGTCGAAGTGCTTGCGGATGAGGGCCACCAGCTTGTCCTCGGTCACACCCGGCGCGCACGTGCCTTCGGTGCCCACCCAGATGTTCAGCGGGTCGGGGTAGCCGATGGCGTAGCTCACCTGCACCTCGCACCGCTTGGCCAGCTTGGCCGCCACGATGTTCTTGGCGATGTACCGGCACGCATAAGCCGCGCTGCGGTCCACCTTGGTCGGGTCTTTGCCGCTGAACGCCCCGCCGCCGTGCCGTCCGCGACCGCCGTAGGTGTCCACGATGATCTTGCGGCCGGTCAGCCCGCAGTCGCCGTGCGGCCCGCCCTCCAGGAAGCAGCCGGTCGGGTTGATGTGACACGCGATGTCGTTCTCGCCGAGCGCCGGGGCCACACCCGGCACCACCATCACCATCTTGCCCTTCAGCAGGTCGGCCCGCTCCTTCTTCAGCACCGGCAGCAGGATCTGGTCGATGACGATCTGCCGCGCCTCGTCGGTGAAGTAGTCCTTGCCGTCCTTCCCGCCCTTGCACACCATCACCGACTCGTCGTGCTGGGTGCTGAGCACCACCGTGTGGATGCGGTGCGGGGTGCCGTCGGCGGTGTACTCGACCGTCACTTGGCTCTTCGCGTCCGGCCGCAGCCATTTCAGGGTGCCGTTCTTCCGCAGCTCGGCGTGGTGCTCGACCAGCCGGTGGCTCAGGTGAATGGGCAGGGGCATCAGGCTGGTCGTCTCGTCGCAGGCGAACCCGAACATCATCCCCTGGTCGCCCGCCCCGCCGGTGTCCACCCCTTGCGAGATGTGCGGGCTTTGGGCGTGGATGACGTTGTGGACTTGTACCGTGCTGGCGGCGAACCCGATGGCCGGGTCGGTGTACCCGATGTCGGTGATGACATCCCGGACGAGCCGGTCCACCGCCTCGCGGGTGAGCGGGGCTTTGGTGGTGATCTCGCCGGCCACCGTACACAGGTCGGTGGTGACGAGCGTCTCGCACGCCACCCGGCTGGTCGGGTCGTGGGCCAGGCAGAAGTCGAGGACGGCGTCGGAGATCTGGTCGGCCACTTTGTCCGGGTGGCCCATCGACACGGATTCACTGGTGAACAAGTAGCGGCCGGAACTCACGGCAGGTCCTCGGAGCGGGAACACGAAGAATCGGGGGGAACCTGTTCAGTTGTATCGACCGCGGGGGGCGGTGGGCTACGGAATTGCCGGCCGGCTGGAATTCGTGGTTCTCTGGGACCCAGGGCGCAAGCCCTGGGAACTCTCCGGGGCGGCGTACACTCACCCCATGCTCACCTGGCTCCGCTCGCTGTTCCGCCGCCCAGACCCGCCGGCCGTCTTCCGGGCGAATCAGGCGGCGCTCTCGGGCGAGTGGTTTCGCGTGGCGGCGGCGGCTGGCAAGCCGAGGGGGCTGACGTGGGTGCGGTTCGAGCCGCTCGGCGAACCGCTCTTCGGCCCCGGCTGGGCGGTGCTGCCGGTGCTGGTGCAGTTCGACCCGACGCCCGACGGCGGGCTGGCCGACGTGCCGCAGGCGAGGGAGCCGCGGCCGGTGGTGGCGGTGTTCGCGTGGAGTCGCCGGAAGTGGACGACGGGCGGGCGGGCGGTGTTCAACCTGAGTGCGGAGCAAGTGGCGAAGGCGATGAGCCGGCCGACACGTTAGCCCGACGCGGGCGGGCGGGGGGGACCCCCGCACCCGGGAGTGGGGTTGCCCCCGCGCGCGCGGCGGGGGGAGGGGTGTGGGACACCACC
>JANNQE010001276.1:0-7350 GCA_031441625.1 Planctomycetia bacterium | reverse complement strand
GCGGGTGCGCGACCTCGCGCACCCGCCTGTTGGCATTCGGGGTCTCATTACCGCCGGCGGTCGAGCTTCCGCAGGTCGCGGGGGGTCAGCCCGTACACCTTGTACACGTCGGTGCGGTACGTCGGGGTGTAGTAGCTGGGGTACGTGGTGACGGTGTACGTCGGGATCGTCTTGTACACGTCCTGGGTGATGCTCAGCACGGCCGCCTTCTTGGTCAGGTCGAACTTGGCGGCCTCGAACGGCACGGTGAACAGCTTGCCGCCGTTCTCCACCACCAGGTATTCCAGGTTGCCGGCGTCGTCGAACACCAGGTCGTCGACGGTGCCTACTTCCGTGCCGCCGGCGATGCTCACCTTCGTGCCCAGCACCTCTTTGGCGCGGAAGGTGGGGGCGGCCACATCCTTCTCGACCGGCCGCACCTGAACGGGCTGCACCGGCTGTTGGGCGAACGCCGGGGTGACGGCGAGGGCGAGCACGGCGGCTCGCAGCAGAATGACTTTCATCGAGGACTCCTGAACGGACCGAGCAGTTCGGCCGGGCACGCCGCCCGGCCGGGGGCTGAATACGTCCGCAATCCGGGTGCCGAACTCGCGCCGCCGGCCGAGTACAATGACGCCACCCGTCTGGAGTCTCCGCATGTCCGACCCCATCACCCGCCGCGACTTCGCCCTGGCCGTCGGTGCCGTCGCCGGAGGAACTGCCATCGCCGCCGACCCGCCGAAAGACACGCCCAAGCCGACCGGTCCGGTCGAGGCCGAGTTCACCCGCGACTATGACGCCCCCAAGTTCACCCCCGGCTGGAAGAAGCCGCAGGTCAACCGCCTGCTGGTGCAAGACTTCGTCATCTACGCCCACTCCGACCTGGACGTGGTGAAGAAGCTGCTGGCGAAGGAGCCGGCCCTGCTGAACGCGGCCATGGACTGGGGCGGGGGCGACTGGGAGACGGCGCTCGGCGGGGCGTCGCACCTGGGCCGCCGCGACATCGCCGAGTACCTGATCGAGCAGGGGGCCCGCGTGGACCTGTTCGCCGCCACCATGCTCGGCCAACTGGAGGTGGTGAAAGGGTTGCTCACCCTCCAGCCGAAGCTGATCGACGCCAAGGGCCCGCACGGGTTCAGCCTGCACTGGCACGCCCACATGGGCGGGGAGAAGGCGAAGGACCTGCTCGACCACCTGCAAGGCGTGAAGAAGGTGGAACTGCCGAAGACGATGAAGAAGTAGACGGGCGTGTGGCACGGAGGTTGCTGAGAGTCAGGGGTTACACGCGGTTCCGCCGCGTACCAACTCCTGAGAGTCTTATGCCCCTGCTCAGTCACCCCGCGTTCGGCCCTCGCGCCTCGCTCGTGTACATCACCATCGGGGCCATTCTCGACATCATCGTGGTGTGCTGGTTCATCTTTATGGTGGACAAGTCGCGTCCGTTCGAGGAGAACCGGGTCACGTACTTCTTCCTCACCACGCTGTTCCTGATCGGCCTGACGCTGCTGGTGATCGGGCTGATGCTCGGCCGCATCGGGCAGGCGGCCCGCCGGTCCGAACTGCCCCCGACCGAAGCCGTGGCGGCCGAGGCCGCGGTGCAGCAGAACGCGGCCGTCGTCCCCGTGCCCGTCCCGACTGCCGCCGTTCCGCCGGTCGCGGCCGCCCCGGTCGCCCCGGTCGCCCCGGCAGCACCCCAGGCGTCGCCCCCGGGCACCGAACGCCGCCTGTAATCCGCCGTCGGCGTCACGAGTGCCCCGCCGGGTCTTCCGGCGGGGCGGCTCGCTGCGCACGCGGCACCGGCCGAGGCTCTCCTTCCTCTGGCCCGTCACGTTCACGGTCGCGGCGGGCTTGCTTCTCCCGCCGATACTCCTCCTCCTCCCGCTGGTACTCCTCTTCGTCCCGCTCCCGCTCTTGCTCTACCGCCGCCACGAAGTTCTCGTGAACGCCGGCCAGGGTGATGTCGCGGTCGGTGATCTGCTTCGGGTGGATGCCCAACACCGTCAGCACGGCCAGCAAGACGATCGACAGCACGAATCCGGCCAGCCCGCCGAGCATCAGCCACCCGCCCAGGGTGCCCCGCTCGTAGTCGGACACGGTCGCCCCGCCGTACATGAACACCCCGGCGCTGGCGACGATGCCGACCGCCCCGAGCAGTGTCCGCCAGCCCCAGTGGAAGTGCTTCCGCCGGGCGAGCGGCAGTTGCACCCCCATCTGCTTGCGGATGATGAGGGAGACGATCAGGCATGGCAGCAGGCCGAGGGGGAGGAGGGCGTACACCCACGGCGGCTGCCAGACGAACGCGCGCTCCTTCACGTCGCCGGTCGGCTCGCCGGTGAGGGCGCACACCGGCGGCAGGTCGCCCCGCTCGGCCTCCCGGCGGGTGAGGGTGATGGTGGCCATCGGGTCGGTCCTCGGGGGTGAACGGTCATTTCCCGTCCTTGCTCATGAGGTACTTCAACAGGTCGCGGAGTTCGTCGGGCTTCAGCGCGTCGAACAGGCCTTCGGGCATGACCGAGTTGTTCGTGCCCTTCCGCTCGTCGATGTCCTTCTTGCTCAGCACCACCTCTTCGTTGACGGTTCGCACCGTCACCGTCTGCGGGGTCTCGCCCTTCACCAGCCCGCTCAGTTGCCGGCCGTCCTTCAACGCGAACTGCGTCATCTTGTAATCGCCCGCCAGCACGGCGTTCGGGTCGATCACGTTTTCGAGGACGTAGTCGAGGTTCGCCCGCTGGCTGCCGGTCAACTCCGGGCCGACCGCCTGCCCCTCGCCGAACAGCTTGTGGCACGTGCCGCACGTCTTGGTGAACAGCACCTTGCCTTTCGCTACGTCGCCCTTGGCGATGTCGGCGTCGGTCACCTTGCTCTTGTATTCGGCGATCTTGGCCTTGGCGTTCGCGGTGCCGGTCTTCACCTCGCCCCACACCTTGGTGAGCTTCTCCACCGCCGCCTTGTCCTTCAGCCCGGCGATCTGGCGGGCGGTGAAGGCGGTGATGTCGCCCTTCGGCACGGTGCCTTTCTCCACCGCATCGAGCAGCACGGAAGCGTAGGCGGCCCGTGACGCCAGCGTCTGCACGGCATCGGCCTTCTCATCGCCGGTGAGCTTGCCGTACATCTCCAGCAGCACGGCCGGCGTCTTGTCGTCGGCGTAGTTGGCCAGCCCGCGAATCGCGGCAGCACGCACGGCGGTATCGGCGAGCAACTTCCGCAACTCGGCATCGAACCCGACCGTCTTGCGACCGGCGAGCAGGGCGACGGCACGGGCGCGATCTTCGGCCGGCTTCTTGACGTCGGCGATGCGCTCCTTCAGGAACGCGACCACCGTTTCGTCGCCGAGCATCAGCCCGAGTTCGTCGAGTTGCTTCCGCAGGTCGGCGGACTTGGTGTCGAGGTAGTGGGCGTAGGTCGCCTGCCATGTCGTTGAAGGTGCGGTCTTCACCCCGCGGAGCGCTTCGGCCAGCCCGCGAACCGCCGCCGTGCGGCACTCGTCCGACGGCATGTCGGGCATCTCCTTCAACACCGCGTCGGCCGCTGACAACGGCTTGCCACTGACGGCCACGACCTTCCGGGCGAGGAAGTCGTAGAGGAGGGGTTGCTTGGCCTTCGCCTTGATGAGCCGCGGCATGTCCAGGCCGGCCGCATCGACAGCGTACCAGAACATGAGCGCCGTATCCGCGTCCACGTCCCGGTCGAGCAGGTCGGGCGAGAGGAGACGGTCGAGCATTTCCAACTCGCGCTTACTCGGAACTCCCCTTCTAAACCAGTGTGGCGAAACCCAACTGACCATCCCCGCGATCGTGCGTAGCGTCGGGATGGTGTCGTTGGTGTCTCCGATGGGAAATGTGTACTGCGTTTGCAACACGCGGTCATCGTCTTGGTTGTGGTGAAAAAGCAGCGTGTTGGGATGAACCCGCCAGGCCCACCGCCGGACTACGAGGTCGGACATGCCGGGTCGCGGTTCGGGTTCCAGGTCGGGCACCACCGCGTGCCAGCCCCACAGGAATCGGAGCCGTTCGTTCGTCGTCTTGGCTTCCGTAAACCCCTTGCCTAGCGCGTCTCGGGTCTTGACACCATTCGTGAGCGTCGCGTCCGCCGCCCGCTCCTGCAACACCCGCCGGGCCTTGCGGCTCAGCCACTCGTTCTGGCTCGTCACCGCTTTCACCAGTTCCTCGTCGGTCATCTTGCTCACATCGCCCTTGAACGGCTTCAGGTCGCCATACGTCACGCGGTAGATGCGGCCGTTCGTCGTGTCGGCCACGTCGTAGTTGTGGCACTCGCCGGTGTCGCACCAGTCGGACACGAACAGCTCGCCGGCCGGCCCCTGCTTCACGCAGATGCCGCGGAACCACGGGTCGTTGGCGAACAGGAAGTCGGGCCGGCGGACGCCCTTCATGCCCGTCTTGGTGCGCTCCAGGCCGTCGTTGTTCAGGCGGTTACCGTGGATGTTCGCGGTGAACAGGGTGTTGCGGTACTCCTTCGGGAAGTTGTCTCCCAGGTAGATGGCCGCCCCGCTGTGCGCGTGCCCGCCGCCAGCGTCGTCGTGCTCCTTCTTCAGTTCGCCCGTCTTCTGGTTCGCCCGGCTGTCGGTCCACGCCCCGCCGCCCCAGTGCTTGTAGTCCACCGCGCTGCCCATGTACCCGTAAGTGTGCGGGTTGTAGTCCTGGCCGTACATGCGGGTATACCGCCCTCCGGGCACGACGTGGAACAGGTGGTCGATGACGCAGTTGGTGATGAACATCTCGCCGTGTTCGTCGAAGTCGAGGCCGAACGGGTTCGTCGTGCCGGTGGCGACGACTTCGAACACCTTCCGTGTGGGGTGGAACCGCCAGACGCCACAGTCGAAGAGAACGCGGTCCTTATCCGCCGTGCCCGGCTTGCCGACTTTCGATTTGGTCTGGATGCCGTTGCACCCGTAGAGCCAGCCGTCCGGCCCCCAGACGAGCGAGTTGAAGACGTTGTGCTTGGCGTCCTTGATGTTCCACCCGTCGAGCAGGATTTCCGGCTTGCCCGGCTTGTCGTCCTTGATCGGGATGAAGATGAGGTTCGGCGAACTGCACAGGTACATGCCGCCGAAGCCGAGTTCGATGCCCGACAGGTTCACGCCGTCTTCGAGCACCACGGTTTTTTTGTCGTGCTTGCCGTCGCCGTCGGTGTCTTCGAGGATGATGACCCGATCCTTGCCGCCTTTGCCGTCCTGGCTCCACTTCGGGTACATCATGCACTCGACCACCCACATCCGCCCGCGGTCGTCGAAGGTGAAGGCGATGGGCTGCACCACGTCCGGTTCGCCGGCGAAGAGCTGCACCTTGAAGCCGGGCGGAAGCTTCATCTTCGCCGCGGCGTCGGCCGTGGGGACGGGCTTGTCGGCGGCGAACGCCAGTGGACAGAGGACAGAAGACAGAAGGCAGACCAGCAAGAGGCGGGACATGGGAGGAGGCCCGGAACGCGGTTGGGGGCGGGTGGGAGTTGGGGTATGTTATCCGGTGAACCGGCGGCGTGAGCCGCCTGGGTGGTGTTGTGGCGAACCGGCGGCGTCAGCCGCCTGGGTGGTGTTGTGGTGAACCGGCGGCGTGAGCCGCCTGGGTGGTGTTGTGGCGAACCGGCGGCGTCAGCCGCCTGGGTGGTGACAGCGAACCCAGGCGGCGCACGCCGCCGCTTCACCCGGAGGGCACCCGATGGACCGCCACTGGTTCTTCACGTGGCGAACTTACGCCTCCTGGCTGCCCGGTGAGGATGGGTTCGTGGGCGAGTACGTCACACCCGACGGCCGACGGGTGACGGACAATCATCACGGGTCGCCAGTCACGGAGCCAATTCCCGAACTGGAGCGGTACTCTCGTGAGGTTCAGTCCGGCCAAGCGATACTGCTGTCCGCCTCGCACGCCGAAGTGGTGTTGTGGCAGTTGCACGAAACAGCGACGCATCGCGGATGGGTTCTGGATGCCGTGGCGGTGATCCCGAATCACGTTCACATCGTGTTCGGGGTGGTGGGCGATCCGGACCCGTCCGCCATGCTTCGGGACTGGAAGAGTTATGCCAGCCGTACCCTGAACAGCCAGTTTGGTAAACCACCGGCTCCCCGGTGGTGGGCTGATCGAGGGTCGAAGCGGATCATTCGGGATGACAACGACCGCATCGATCGCATTCGCTACGTCCGCGATCAGGAGTCGCCACTCCTGGTGTGGCTGAGTGATGAGGCCATTGCGCTGGTAGATCCCAAAGGTGAACCGGCCACACCCGGACCACCCAGGCGGCTGACGCCGCCGGTTCACCCAGGCGGCTGACGCCGCCGGTTCACCCAGGCGGCTGACGCCGCCGGTTCACTTCTTCTTCCGCCGCCACACCCACTCCCGCAGGCCGTCCAGCCGCATCGCCTTCTTCAACTTGTGTCCGAGCGCCGGCGTGCCGGTCTTCGTCGCACACATCACGTCCTGCCCGTCCCACTCGCTCGGCTGCCCGTCCCAACTGCCGAAGTACGTCGTGGCGTCCGGGGTCAGACCGCACCCCCGCAGGTGGTCGGCCAGCCAGCGGGGGTCGTACCCGACGGCCCCCTCGGGAACCTGCAAGTTGGCGAAGAAGCAGTCGCCGTAGGCGGGCGGGTCGCCGGCCGGCAGGGGCGGCTTGTCGTAGCGGTACAGCTCGCGGAACAGGCCGACGCCTTCGCCGCGGCGGATGCGGGCGATGCGGTCGGCGGTGACGAGGAAGAAGGTGGCGAACAGCCGGCCGCCGGGCTTCAGGACGCGGGCCACTTCGTCCATGTAGTGGGCGGCGTCGGGCGGCAGCAGGTGGGTGAACACGGAGGTGAGGAAGACGAAGTCGAACGAGGCGTCGGCGAACGGGAAGCGGTACATGCGCGCCCGCACCGGCCCGGTCGGGTTGTACATCGAGTTGTATAAATCGGCGTGCATGAAGCGGAAGTGCGGCCACTGGCTGGTCACGTGCGTGGTACACCAGTCCACGCCGGCGGGGGCGATCTCGATGCCGTCGTAGCTGCCCGGCGGGGTGACGTAGTCGCCAATGGCTTGCGACATCCGCCCGATGCCGCTGCCCACTTCCAGCACGCGGTCGGTCGGCTTCAGCCCGCCGGGGTGGATGAGCAGCTTGCGGAACTGGTCGCCGATGACCCGGTAGCTGTCCTCCGTGTCCGACCCGCTCAGGTGCTGGATCAGGTCCACCGGCGGCATTGCGAGCGTGCGACCCGACGACGACATGCGAGAACTCCGGTGCGGGAGGGCTAGAATGTACTCCCCCCGCACACCCGGCGGCAACCCGAAGTTGGCCGCGGCACCAGTTCCCCCAGGGTTCACACCCTGGGGACTCAATACCAACACCCGAGGCACTCTCATGCCGCCGCTCTCCGACGCCCAGGTGCAA
>JANNQE010001275.1:0-1683 GCA_031441625.1 Planctomycetia bacterium | reverse complement strand
TTCACGATCTCGCCCGCGTTGCCGTTCAGCAGGATCAGCCGCGTGGTGGCCACGTTCAGCGCGAGGCGGTAGAGGGTGAGTAGCAAAAGCAGCGACGGGAACGTCGAGAACTCTAACGGCTTTCGCACGGTGAGCGTGATCAGCAACAGGAGCACCGTCAGGCTCAGGTTGATCGCCAGCAGGATGTCAAGGACCAGCGTGGGCAGCGGCACCAGGAACACCACCAGCACCCCGAACAGGGCGGTGGCGAGGATCAGCTCGCTCCGCTGCAATCGGAGGCGGGGTCCGCCCGCGGTGGTGTCTGTCGCCATGACAATCCGTCCGATTCCCCGGCAGTTCCGCCGGCGAGAAGAGGCTAGGTCACGATTTCCCGCAGTGCGGGAGGAAACGTCCGCGCGGGCGTCCGCACGCCCGACCGTTCGCGCCCGCCCCGCACTTTTCCGCACCCGCAAGCAGCTTGTTCGGCGCGACTACGGCCGGAGTCTCATGCGGCGCTCGAGTTCGGCTGCGGCCCGATTTCGCGGAGGCGATAAATGAACGCCAACACTTCAGCCACCGCCCGGAAGAGTACGGCCGGGACCGCGGCCCCCTCTTTGACGGTGGCGTAAAGTCCACGTGCCAGCACAGGCCGCTCGACGAGCGGCACGCCGTACTTGCGGGCCAGTTCGCGAATCTTCTGGGCGTACACCCCGGCGCCTTTCGCCACCACCACCGGGGCGGCGTCGCCGCTGTCGTATCGCAGGGCGACGGCGTAGTGCGTCGGGTTGGTGATCACCACCGTGGCCTTGGGCACCTCGCGGAGCATCTTCCGCTTCATCCGCTCGCGGGCGATCTGCCGCATCCGCGCCTTCAACTGCGGGTCGCCCTCCTCCTGCTTCAGCTCGTCCTTCACTTCCTGCTTGGTCATCTTCAAGCTGGTCTCGAACCGCCGCCGCTGGTACAGGTAGTCGACGGCCGCGATCAGCGCCATCGCCCCGACCAGGTACAGGCCGAGCCGCAGCACGATCTCCCACGCCGCCCCGACGGCCCCGCCGAGGGAGTGCCGGTCGAGCGTGAGGATGACCCCCTTGCGGCCTTCGATGATCCAGTACGCGATGCCGCCGATGGCCGCCACCTTGAGCACCCCCAGCCCGCCCTTCACCAGCGCCGCCACCGAGAACAGCCGCTTCGCTCCCTGCGCCGGGCTCAGCTTGTCGGGCTTGAATTCCAGCTTCTCCGGCGAGAACTGCAACCCCACCTGGGCGGCACTCGCCACCACCCCCGCGGCCAGCAGCGCCCCGAACAGCGGGGCCATCGCCCACAGCGCCCGCAGTGTGATGCGGGTGACCAACTCTTGTGCCGCCGGCGGGGTCAGGTCGTCGCGGTGCAGTTCCTTCAGGTCGGTGCGGACGATGTCGAGCATCGTCCGGCCGATGTCGTTGCCGAAGTAGATCAGCCCGACCATCGCCGCGAGCAGGACGGCCGCACCGACCAGTTCCGCGCTGAACGGGATCTGGCCCTGCTTCCGCGCCTCCTCGCGGCGGCGCGGGGACGGGTCTTCCGTCTTCGATTCCGGGTCAACGTCTTCGGCCATCGCAGATCCTTGCTGAGCGTGGGGCGGCAGGCCCAAGTGTGAAAGCGGAAGGGGCGGTAGGCCCACCCGCAGGGGGGCGGGGGGTTAAAAACCCGCAGATCGGGATCGCG
>JANNQE010001274.1:0-2729 GCA_031441625.1 Planctomycetia bacterium | reverse complement strand
GCTCTCGGAGAGAGCGGACCACCCTCCCGTCTCCTACTTCTTCGCCTTCAGGGTCAGTTGAATACTCGGCACGCCGGCCAGCGGGGCGTCGCCGGCGATGCGGGTGTCGCGGGTGTAGCAGTAGGCCAGCACCCCCTGCTTGTCGAACCCGATGCCGCGGACGTGACCGTCCGCCGGCTTGTCCTCGCACAGCTTCTTGGCGACGGCGTACAGATCGTCGACCGTGCGAGCCGCCGCCCCCTCCTTGTGCGTGCCGAGGTCTTTGCCCGACTCCACCCACTTCTCCTTCGCCTCCGCCGGCTTGCCGCCCTCGCCCCGCCCGAACTCCTCGAACTTCCGCTCCACCACCTTGTTCCCCTTCACCGTCACCGTGGTGGTGTTCCCGAACCCGAACGCCGACGACCACCGCACCTGATACGAGTAGTCGCCGCCGCACTCCTCCTTCGTCTTCTCCCACACTTTCAGGCTGTCGGCCAACTTGTCGGCGTCGGACTTCGGCTCGGCGGCGGTGGCCACGGTGGCGAGCAACAGGGTCACGAGAGCGGGGGCAATGCGCACGGGCGAGACCTCGGAACGAGAACAGACGGAACAGTGGTTGTAGACTGCCCGACGACAGATACAGAGCCAAAGTACCCGTCCGCCGACGGTTCGTTACAACGTCTGCGTCCGCACCACGGAGATTCACATGTCGAAACTCGTCGTCCTCACCGGGGCCACCCGCGGGCTGGGCCGGGCGCTCTTGCCGCAGTTGGTGACAGCCGGTTGCTCGGTGGTCGGGTGCGGGCGGAGCGCCGCCCATGTCGCGGAGTTGGCGAAGCAGTTCCCGATTCCCCACCGCTTCGATGTGATCGACGTGACCGATGCGGCAGCCGTTTCCGCGTGGGCCGGGTCCGTTCTGGTCTCACACGGCGTGCCCGATTTGCTCGTCAACAACGCGGCCGTCATGAACACCCCGGCCGTGCTGTGGGAGGTGCCGGCCGACGAGTTCGACCGGCTGATTGACGTGAACGTGAAGGGCATCGCCAACGTGATCCGGGCGTTCGTGCCGGCGATGGTGGCGAGGCGATCAGGAGTGATTGTCAACTTGAGCAGCGGGTGGGGGCGGAGTACGTCGCCGGAGGTGGCCCCGTATTGCGCGAGCAAATTCGCGGTGGAGGGGCTGACGAAGGCGCTGGCTCAGGAGCTGCCTCGTGGCATGGCGGCGGTGCCACTGAATCCTGGGGTGATCGACACCGACATGCTGCGGCAGGCGTGGAGCGATGCCGCGGGTGCGTACCCGAAGGCCGACGCCTGGGCCACCCGCGCCGCCCCGTTCCTGCTCAAGCTGACCGCCGCCGACAACGGACAATCGCTGAGCGTGAGTTGACTTCACACCGCCGCGGCTGGCACTCGACCGACCCGACTCCGGACAGGCAAGGCGGACGACGACTTGCCAGAAGAAAATGGGTGGGTTAGAATACCGGAGTCGGGAGGAGTGGCAGAGTGGTCGATTGCGTCCGCCTCGAAAGCGGAAATACCTGAAAGGGTATCAGGGGTTCGAATCCTCTCTCCTCCGTCACCAGCGAGACCCTGGGGAAGCCCCAGGGTCTCGACACTTTCCAGGGTCAGTCGCACGCCCACCCAGCTTCTCCACCTCATTCGCCAGAACCGACAGCCCCAAATGGGTGGACACACTCGCGGTCAGGGCCGGGGTGCTGGAGAGGGTGCGGCGAATCATCGGCCCCGTCACGCTCTCGAACGCCACGTCACCGCGTGCCGAACGGCAGGAGCGTTTCTAGGCACTGGTTCACGTCGGCCACGCACACCGTCCCGTCCCGCCGCCGCCCGCTTCTCCTCCTTCGCCGACGCCACCGCCGCCGTACGGATGGCCGACATCGAATTGAGCGAGTCGCAGGTGCGGCGGTTGGCCCACCAAGTCGGTCACGAACTCATCGCCGAACGGGACCGCAAGGCCACTGAACACCGCCGTCGGCGACTCCCCGCCCGCACCGCCAAGACGCCCCAGGCGGTGGTGGTGGAAGTGGACGGCGGGCGGATTCGTACGCGGGCGGCGGACGCCGGGCGGGGAGTTCACGACGCCCAGAACAAGGAGGACAAGATTGCCTGTCTGGCCACTCTGAGCGGGCCGACGTTCGTCACCGACCCGTGGGGTGAGCTACCGCTCTTCCGCCCGCCTCATCTGTCGGGTAGATTGTGGACAGTCGCACGTGCGGCAGATTCTTTCCCAGGTGGGTTCCGGTCGTGAGGCAGAGCGAATCACAACGGATCGGCGCGGAGGGTGAGGACCGTTTCCGTCTGATGCTGCCGAAAGGGTGGATTCCCCAGAAATTGGACAGGGACAATGGAGAGGACTTTCGCGTACTGGTGGTGAGCAGTGGCGAAGTGCAGCCCGGCGGTTTCATGGTGCAAGTGAAGGCAGAAGGGCGGGTGAAGTTCAAAAGCAATTCAGTCAAGATTCAGTTAGAGCAAAAGGATTTGAAGTTTTGGACTGACCCTGCCAACAGGGTGCCCCTGTTCCTTGTCGTTGTGGATTTGAGCAGTGGGAAAGGCTATTTCCTGTTCATGCGTCAGTACCTAGAAGAGACTCTCAAGGGGTGCAATCGCCCTGATCCTGCGAACTCCAGCATGATTCCGGTGTTGGCGTGGTGAACGGTGCATGAACTTGGGCGTTGGCGCACAGGACTTGTCGCTGGACGCGGATTTCCGCAAACCCGTGGTACACCCGCCGC
>JANNQE010001273.1:0-2359 GCA_031441625.1 Planctomycetia bacterium | reverse complement strand
GCGCCGCCTTCGCGTTCGCCATGTCGTCGTCGTACTGTTTGCCGGCGTACCAGTTCACCTCTTTCTTGGGTTGCCCTTCGACCCACGAGTCGGGCGTCTCCTTGTACCCGGCGTAGGTCTTGCCGTCGAACGTGTACTGCTTGCTGCCCGGCGGCAGCAAGTCCCAACCGAGACTGCGGTTGCCGATGCACGACTTCAGCACCAGCACGGGTTCGTCGAGCACATGCCCCATCACGTAGCCGAAGCCGACTTCCGGGCCGATGGAGCCGCCGTTGTTCGCCGTCGGGCTGAGCGGCGCGCCCTTCTTCACACGGGCGTCGTAGTAGTACACGTCCTTCCGCTCGGTCCACTTGTCGCCGTCCACCAGCCACGGGTACTTCTTGTCCGTCTTCGTCAGGTACTTCAGCGACCCCTTGGCCGTGTCCGGGCCGATGTCGCCCATGCCGACCATGTTCGACTGGCCCATCAGGATGAACACCTTCACCGGCTTGCCGGCGGCACCGGGCTTGTCGTCCGGTTTCAGGTCCACGTCGGGCGTCTTCTGGGCGAAGGCGGTGGAGGCGAGCACGATCAGAGTGACGACGGAGAACAGACGGCGGAGCATTGCGGACCTGATGTCGGAGGTATTGGGTTATTCCTTGACGCCCTGGCGGGTGACGATCGGCACGTAGCCGACTTCTAAACCTTTCGGCGGGGTGACGAGTACGGCCGGGTCGAGGTCGGCCAGCTTGCCGACCGTGGGGGGCGGCAGGTACTCGCGGTCCTTCGTCCAGCTCTTGTGCAGCATCTCGACACGCTTCTGAAGCGCCTCCCGCTCGGCGTCGGTCAGGTCGGCGTTCAGCAGGGCGGGCTGGTCGGCGAACCGATACCAGGAGTAAGTCACGATGCTGCCGTCGCCGAGCTTCGCCTCGAACGGCCCGGCCTTCGGCCCCGGCTTCTTCCAACTGCTGTCCGCCTCGTCGGGCGTCACATACGGCCGCCGATCCGGGCCGACCTTCTTCGGGAACTCCACCTTCGCCAGCCCGGTCTCGGCCGGCACATCCTTCGCGCTCACCACCACCCACTTCTCCTTGTCCTTGGCGTCCTTCTCCAGGCGGTAGTATTCGGGCAGTGTGACGAGCGACTTGTCTCTGGCGACGGTGTCCTTGTCCCACTTGTAGCCGTAGGTGTGCTCGTCGAGTGTGGTCGGGGTGGCGAACGAACTCCACGCGACCGGCACCTTCTTGTCGCGGGCGGTGTTCGGCGGGTAAATCTGCCACGTCGCCCCGCCGCCGCCTTTGAAGGTGTGAACGGCGGACGCCTTCGGGTCGATGGTGCCGGGCACTTCTTTCCCGCCGTCGAACCACGCCTTCACGCCGTCCCACAGTGCCGCCTTGTTGTACGCGGTGATGCGGTGGATCAGCGGGGCGTCGCCGTCCGCCTTCGCCGGGAACTGCGTGGGGGCGACGCGGGCGTAGGTGTCGCCCTTCGCGTCCTTGGCGATGTACGCCGGCACGTGCTGCGTCTCCATTTGCACCGCCTTGTTCGGGTCGGACGGCCGGGTGTCGATGAACATCCCGCCCAGTTCGGGTTTCTCGACCGTCGGCTTCGACCAGAAGTACGGCACGAAGAACGTGACCGGCCCCTTGAAGTTGCCCGTGTTCAGGAACAGCGTCCAACTCTGGTCGCCGGTCGGCACGTCCTTGCCGGCGGTCGTCTTCTTGGCGGCCGTCAGCGGCAGCGGCAGGTAGCCGTACCCGAACAGCTCGCCGGAGGTGCCCTGCTTCAGGTTCAACCCGTCGGGCGGCCACAGCACCCACGGGCTGAGCTGGGCGATGGCGTACTTGCCGTTCGGCTTCTTCCAGTCTCGCCCTTTGCCGGCACCGGGGCCGTTCGCCCACTCGCTGAACTCGAGCGCCACCCCGCCCATGATGAACTTCGGCGTCTCGGTGGCGAAGCGCGTATCCCGCCACCAGCCGAGGCCGCCTTCGATGTCGGAGTATTGTCCCTTCGGCTTCGGCCCGTCGTGCTGGGCGAACATCCAGGTGCCGAACAGCCCGCTCTGGAAGTCCTGGCCGGGGTAGTTCTTGAGTAACGGCCACGCGGCCACGTAGGTGGAGAAGCCGCCGTTGTACGTCTTGTCCACCTTCTCGTGCGGCACGAGCAGGTAACCGGCCATCTCCGCCGGCTTGGGTGGCTCGTCCGCTTGGGCAACAGAAGGGGACCAAAGGCTCAACATTGCCAAGCACATCGGGAGTCGGCTCCCGAGTCGCAAGCAGCGCAGCGATGCCATGGCCGTTGCCAATCGTGAGTCGCAGACGCTTGGCCATGCTTCCGGCTTCCTGCTTACCAATGACCGAAAGCGCTTCCGATATGCAAA
>JANNQE010001272.1:0-27838 GCA_031441625.1 Planctomycetia bacterium | reverse complement strand
GCGGCGGGTGTACCACGGGTTTGCGGAAATCCGCGTCCAGCGACAAGTCCTGTGCGCCAACGCCCAAGTTCATGCACCGTTCACCACGCCAACACCGGAATCATGCTGGAGTTCGCAGGATCAGGGCGATTGCACCCCTTGTGGCCCACCCGGTCACTGCGTTCCCGGTTCCAAACATCATCACTTCCCGACGGGCACTTCGGGCGGGAGCAGCAGCGGGGTGGCGGGCATCTTGTGGCTCGGGGCCGGGGCGACGGCCGGGGGCAGGCCGCTGCCGAGCGGCGGCCGCGGGCGGTCGTCGAACGCCGGGCTGGCCGAGCGGATGGCGTTCACCACCGGCGGTTCCAGTTGCGGCACTCCCAGGGCGGCGTTCGTGCGGGTCTCCGTCTTCCCACCGCGGCTGGTCGCCACCGCCTCGCCGCGGAGGCGGTCGGCCGCCTTCCCCTTCGCCACCGGCCGGCTGTTGCGGAGCGACTCGATCCACTTCTCTTGCAGGTCGTCCACGCCGTCGAAGGCGTAGTGCGTCTTGATCGCCGCGTCCCAGTTCCGCCCGCCCTTCGCCATGCCCGTGTCCAGGAAGGCGAGGAACTTCTTCCGCCCCGTCAGTCCGCCGCCGCCCATGTCGATCAAGTAGTTGCTCACGCTGAACCCCTGGGCGTACAGCACGATGGTGTCCTTCGGGTACTCCTTCATCGGGAACAGGTGCCGAAGGGGGATGCCCCGCTCGGCGTTCAGGAACTCGCGGCACTTGATGTCGTGCTCGAGCCGCTCGCCGTCGTTCTCGCTGAGCACGCTGCCGCCCTCGTCCGCCCACCGCGGCACGGGCACGCCGAAGTGGTGGGCCAGCACGGTGTGCGTCACCTCGTGCGGCAGCACGCTCTCCAGCAGTTGGTCCACCTTGCCGAAGATCTTCATGTCCTGTTGGGTCACCCCGCCGCGGGGCGAGAAGGTGAACGTGGTCGCGCCGCCGGTGCGGGTCGGGTTCACCTCCACCACCAGCGGGCACCGCTCCTTCCAGCGGGGCATCTCCTCGCCCAGCCACTCCATCGCCTTCTCTTTGCGGTACTGCTCGGCGGCTTTGGCGAACGTCTCGGCGAGTTGCTTGGTGGGGGCCGTCACCTCGAAGTTTTCGCTCGCCGCTCTCTCGGCGGTCAGGCCAGCGGCGGCGCACAGGAGGGACGAGACGAGGGCGAGTGTGAGCCGACGAAGGGTCATTCCGTTGACCTCGCTGGGGAGTCGAATTGTCGCATGACGCCTCGCATCCGTGGGGCGTCGAAGGGTACACGGCAAACGTGGTGCCGGGCGGGAAAATGCCCCCCGTGAGGGAGTGCGATGCTCAGAAACGGCGGAATTGCAGGGGAAATGCGGGTTGAGCGGCGGGCGGTCGCGGGTGGCGTGTAAGAGTTACACGGGCGGAGGCGGGGGGCGGGCGTGTAAGAGTTGCCAAGCCGCCACTGATCGTTCGGGTGTGCCGTCGGAAGTCGGCGACCTCACCCCCGAACGGGCATTTCGGTGGACACGTCAGCGGCCGGCCGGCAGAACAACGGTATCGCAATCGAGGTTGACACCATGCGGAACGTCGCCGGCCTGTTGGTACTCGCACTCGTGAGCGTGGGCGTGGGTGCCGCGGACAAGATCGACTTCCGCCGCGACGTGCGGCCGATCCTGGCCGAGCACTGCTTCGCCTGCCACGGCCCGGACGACAAGGCCCGCAAGGCGAAACTGCGGCTCGACACGAAAGACGGAGCGGTCAGTGTGGTGGTCCCCGGCAAGCCGACCGAGAGCGAGCTGGTGAAGCGGGTCGTGTCCAAAGATGCGAAGGACGTGATGCCGCCGCCGAAGCACGACAAGCCGTTGAGTGCCAAGCAGATCACCACCCTGACGGCGTGGGTGGAACAAGGGGCGACCTACGACGCCGGGCACTGGGCGTTCACCCCGCCAATCAAGGCGAACCCCGACCGCAAGGTCGGGGGTGCGAACGCGATCGATTCATTCATCCGCGCACGCCTGGAAAAGGAAGGCCTGTCGCCATCGCCGACTGCTTCGCCAGAAGTGTTGATCCGCCGCATCCACTTGGATGTGATCGGCCTGCCGCCGTCGCCGAAGGAGATCGACGAGTTCGTCGCCGCGTGTGCGAAGGACCGCCCGGCCGCCGTGAGTGCGCTCCTCGACAAGCTGCTCGCCAGCCCGCGGTACGGGGAGAAGTGGGCGCGGCACTGGCTCGACGTGGCCCGCTACTCCGACAGCAACGGGTACGAGAAAGACCTGCCGCGGGACATGTGGGTGTACCGCGATTGGGTGGTCAACGCCTTCAACCGCGACATGCCGTACGACCAGTTCCTGATCGAACAACTGGCGGGCGACCTGCTGCCGAACCGCACGCAGGATCAGCTCATCGCCACCGGATTCCTGCGGAACAGCATGATCAACGAAGAGGGGGCGGTGGTCCCGGAACAGTTCCGCGCCGACGAAATGTTCGACCGCATGGACGCGCTCGGCAAGGCCGCCTTTGGCCTGACGTTCCAGTGCTGTCAGTGCCACACGCACAAGTACGACCCGCTCACCCACGCCGAATACTTCGGCCTGTTCGCCTTCTTCAACGACACCTACGAGGCGACTTCGTGGGTGTACGCCCCGGACCAACTGAAGGACATCGCCGACATCACGGCGAAGACCGCGGCGGTGGACGCCAAGATCAAGAAGGCCCGGCCGGAGTGGGCGAAGGAACTCGATGCGTGGGCGGCGGAGCGGACGAAGGGGCCGACGTGGACGCCGATCGTGGCGAGCGAGTTGGCCAGCACGAGCGGGCTGAACCACCCGACGCAAGAGGCCGACGGCACCATCCTCACGCTCGGGCACATGACCAGCCGCAGCGACATCTTCGCCATCTGCGAACCCGAGACGAAAGGCGTGACCGGCATCCGGTTTGAAGTCCTGACGCACGGCGATTTGCGGTTCGGCGGGCCGGGGCGGAGCCGGCTGGGAACGTGGGCGCTGACTGAACTCGAGGTGCTGGCCCAGAAGCCGGGCGAGAAGAAGTGGGAGAAGCTGAAGCTGGTGGACGCCACCGCGGACTGGAGCGAAGGCGAGAAGAAGCTGGAAGACGAGTGGGCGTCGGCGTCCGACAAGGAGAAGAAGCGGACGGTCGGCGGGGCCGGCTTCGCCACCGACGGCAGCGACCTGACGGCGTGGCGGGCGGATCGCGGCAGCGGCCGGCGGAACTCGCCGTCGGTGCTGGTCGCCCGCTTCGAGAAGGCGCTCGACTTGCCTCCGAAGACGCAGCTCAAGATCGTGTGGAAGACCATGCACAGCGGGGACACGTCGGACTTCAAGAACACGCAGATCGGCTGCTGCCGGGTCTGCCTGACCACCGGCGAGAAGCCGGCGGCGGAGGCGGTGGACTACGCCGCGGTGCTGGCCGCCCGCGTGCCGACGGAGAAGCGAACCGCCGAACAGCAAGCCGCCCTCTTCGCCGGCTGGCGGCAAAGCGTGCCGGAGTTGAAGGCGTTCAACGACGAGATCGACAAGCTGTGGAAGCAGTACCCCGAAGGGAACACCACCGTGCTGCACCTGGCGTCTCGCACGCCGGATCAACTCCGCGTTACGAAGTTGCTCGAACGCGGCGGGTGGGACAAACCGAAGCAAGAGGTGAAGCCGCACACGCCGGCGGTTCTGCACAAACTGCCCGACGGCACCGACCACCCGCGGTTGCGGTTTGCGAAGTGGGCGGCGGACAAGAGTTCGCCCCTCGCCGCCCGCGTGGAGGTGAACCGCGTGTGGCAGGCCATCTTCGGCACCGGGCTGGTGGAAACGTCCGAAGACTTCGGCACCCGCTCCCCGCTGCCCGACCACCCGGAGATGTTCGACTGGCTGGCCGTCGAGTTCATGGAGAAGGGGTGGAGCCACAAGCAGTTGCTCAAGTTGATCCTGTCGAGCGACACCTACCAGCAGAGCGCGAAGACCACGCCGGCGCTGAAGGAGCGCGACCCGAAGAACCGCCTGCTCGCCCGCGGCCCGCGATTCCGCGCCGACGCCGAGGTGATGCGGGACGTGGCCCTGACCGCCGCCGGCTTGCTGCACACGCCGAGCACCACTGGGCCGAGCGTCTTCCCGCCGGTGCCCGCGAGCGTGCTGGAGTACAATTACTTCAAGCCCACCAACTGGAACGTGCCGACCGGCCCCGACCGCTACCGGCGGTCGCTGTACACGTTCCGCAAGCGGTCGATGCCCGACCCGGTGATGAGTACCCTGGACGCCCCGAACGGCGACACGTCCTGTGCCCGCCGGGTGCGGTCGAACACCCCGCTTGCGGCGCTGGTGGCGCTGAACGAGCCGGTGTTCGTCGAGGCCGCCCGCGGGCTGGCGCTGCGTGTGCTCCGCGAAGGCGGCACCACCGACGAACCGCGGATCGAGTACGCCTTCCGCCTGACCACCGGCCGCAAGCCGACGACGGCCGACACCTCCGACGTGATGGAGTTGTTGAAGTCGCAGAAGGCGAAGATCGGCGACGGCTGGCTGAACCCTCGCGAGATCACCACCGGCGACCCGGCCAAGCTGCCCGATCTGCCGAAGGGCGTGACGCCGACCGAAGCCGCCGCCTGGACGCTCGCGGCCCGAGTGCTGCTGAATTTGGATGAGACTCTCTCCAAATAGTGCGGAGTGCGGAATGCGGAGTGCGGAATGGAACCGACCCCCGATCATGACCCTTTACCCAACGGTGCTGCTTTGTCTTCTTCATTCCGCACTCCGTATTCCGCACTCCGCATTGGCCAAGCCCGCCGCTGGTTCCTCCGCGGTTGCGGCATCGGCCTCGGCGCGGTCGCCCTCAACTCGCTCTTGGCCGCCGAGAAGAAGGGCGGGAGTGACACGCCCAACCCGCTCGCGGCGAAGAAGCCGCCACTGCCGGCCAAGGCCAAGCGGGTGATCTACCTGTTCCAGGCCGGCGGGCCGAGCCACCTGGAACTGTTCGACCACAAGCCGGAGTTGAAGAAGCGGGACGGTCAACTGCCGCCGGCGGAGTTGCTCAAGGGCTACCGGGCGGCGTTCATCAACCCGAACTCGGCGCTGCTCGGGCCGAAGTTCCCGTTCAAGAAGTACGGCAAGTGCGGGGCCGAGTTGAGCGACCAGTTGCCGTTCATCGGGGACATGGCCGACGATCTGTGCTTCGTCCGGTCGGTGTTCACCGAGGCCGTCAACCACGCGCCGGCGCAGATCATGATGAACACCGGCAGCCAGCAGTTCGGCCGACCGAGCTTCGGGGCGTGGACGCTGTACGGCCTTGGCAGCGAGGCGGCGGACCTGCCCGGCTATGTGGTGCTGACGAGCGCGAAGGGCACGAGCGGCGGGGCGAGCAACTACGGGTGCGGGTTCCTGCCGACGGTGTACGGCGGGGTGCCGTTCCGCCCGACGGGTGATCCGGTGCTGTACCTGTCGAACCCGCCGGGCGTCGATGCCGATTCACAACGCGCTTCACTCGACACTCTGAAGAAGCTGAACAGCCGAGCCGAAACCGACAGTGGCGACCCGGAAGTGGCCGCCCGCGTGCAGAGCTACGAACTGGCGTACAAGCTGCAAACGAGTGCGCCGGAGTTGATGGACCTGAGCAAGGAGCCGAAGGAGGTGCTGGACAAGTACGGCATCACCGACCCGAAGCAGCCGGGCTACGCCCGCAACTGCCTGCTCGCCCGCCGGCTGATCGAACGCGGCGTGCGGTTCGTGCAACTATTCCACGAGGCGTGGGACCACCACGGCGGGGTGATGAACGGCGTGAAGACGGTGGCGAAGGAGACGGACCAGGCGAGCGCCGCACTGGTGAGCGACCTGAAGCGGCTGGGGCTGCTGGACGACACGCTGGTGGTGTGGGGCGGGGAGTTCGGCCGCACGCCCATGACGCAGGGGAGCGACGGCCGCGACCACCACAACCGCGGGTTCACCTACTGGCTGGCCGGCGGCGGGGTGAAGGCGGGCGTCAGCTACGGCACGACCGACGAGTTCGGGTTCAACGTGGCCGACAACCCCGTTCACGTCCACGACCTGCACGCCACGCTGCTCCACCTGCTCGGCTTCGACCACACCAAGCTGACGTACCGCTATCAGGGCCGCGACTTCCGCCTGACGGACGTTCATGGGGAAGTGGTGAAGGGCATCCTGGCGTGAGGGGCCAGTCGGGTGGCCGGGTGAGCGTCTTTCGTGTTGGTGGATTCAGCGGCCGAAGAAGGAGGGCCGCCCCTCCGCCGCGAAGCGGCCGTCGTTTGTAGCCCAGGGCGGAAGCCCTGGGACTCGTCACCCCACCCCACCCCCCGCCCCGAAGGGGCCGGCGTTCCCCACCACGCCGGCCCCTTCGGGGCGAACTCTCATTCGCCCCATTCCCCAGGGCTTCCGCCCTGGGCTACGGACGACGGCCGCTTCGCGGCGACACGGCTCGTCCGATCCCACCCACTCCCGCGACGCTCACCCTGCTTCACTCCAAGTCGCAAAATTTCGTTGTCGCACGAACTGCATGTACGATAACATCCAAATCCGACCGTTTCAAACCACTTCGGTCGGCAACTCGCCCTCCACAGAGTCCCGCCATGTTCACTCGCTTCCTCGCCAAGCTGTTCGCCCCGTCCGCCGCCCGCCCGCCCCGCCGTCCGGCCGGGTGCACCCTCCGCTTGGAACCGCTGGAGGACCGGTTGACCCCGAACAACCGCTTCGTCGTGCCCGTTGGCGTCCCCGTCGATAACGTCACCAACTTCGCCACCCTGTCGTCGGCCCTGAGTACGGCCGGCCTGACCACCGGCGACACCGTTCAGATCGAATCCGGTGCGGCCCCAGGGAACGTCGTCAACGCCAACTTCACTGCGGCCTTCTTGACCGCCACCGTCCTGACGATCCGGGGCGACGACTCCGTTCCCGTGTCGGCCGTCCCGCTGTTCACCATCAGCGACGCCACCACCATCGCCGCGACCAGAACGCTCAACCTGGACAACGCGAACCTGGGCCTGATTACCGCCGGTGCCCTGACGTTCAACGGCAACGCCAACATCTCCGACTCGATTCTCGTAGACATCAACTCCACCGCAGGAACTCCGTTCACCTTCGCGGGCACGGTGGACAACCTGACCAACTGCACGGTGGTCAACAACACCAACGTGGGCGCGGTGGTCCTGATCGCCACCAACGCCGCCGGGACGAGTCACACCATCAGCGGCAACACCTTCGTGTCGAACGCCACCACCCTCAGCCAGTTCCTGTGGAGCGGCAGTGGGGTCGCGGTCACGGACCTGGTGACCAACAACACCTTCAGCACCAGACCGGGGGTGACCACGAACTACTCGATCTGGATCACTGCGAGCATTTCCGGCCCGGTCATCCAGAAGAACAGAATCTCGGGAGCCGAGCGAGGAATCTATCTCGCCACAAACCCCACAAACGTGCAGATCCTCAACAACGACATCGACCTGACTGCCGCGATCTCGATCGGCTTCTACATCACCAACGGCTCGGGGACGACCAGCGCGACCATCGCCAACAACGTGGTCAAGACCAACGGGACCGGCACGGGTCTGCTTACCCAGGTGGGCACCGGTGCGATGAACCTCAAGGTCCAGGGCAACGACTTCCACAACAACAAGATCGGCGTGGGAGTGCTCGCCGGTGCCAACTCGGTCGCCAACGTCGATCTCGGCGGCGGCACCCAGGGCAGCCTGGGGGGCAACAACTTCCGCGGCTACACCGCCGCCGCCACCGCCACCGACGCGGCCATCACGACCAACCACACCACCGGGGCCTTGCAAGCGCAGAACAACATCTTCAGCGTGGCCAACCCCCAGACGGTGATCTTCAGGGCGGCCGCCGGGACGGTGACCACGACCGGGCAGTTGACCGGCAACGCGGCGTTCGTGCAGTCGCTGTACCTTCAGTTCCTGAAGCGGGTGGGCGACGTGACCAACCCGAGCGGCGCCGGCGCCTGGGTGACCTTCCTCAACAACGGCGGGACGCAGGCGCAGGTGGCGAACGGCATCATCCGCTCGCCGGAGGCGCTGGGGTATGTGGTGGACGACCTGTACCGCACCATCCTGGCCCGCGACGCCGACCCCGTCGGCCGCGCCTTCCACGTCAACCTGCTGGCCAGCGGGTGGACGATCGAGACGGTGCAGATCGGGCTGTACGGCGGGGCCGAGTACAAGGTGCGGTTCCCCGGCGACGCGGCCTTCGTCACCTCGCTGTTCTGGTCGCTGCTGGGGCGCAGCCCGCAGGGGGGCGTCGCCTACTGGGTGGGTCAGATCCCCTCGCAGGGCCGCTCCGGCGTCGTCGCCGGGTTCGTCCTCTCCACCGAGTACCGCAACACCCAGGTGACGAAGGTCTTCTTCGACGTGCTCAAGCGGACCCCAGCGAACGCCCCGACCGCCCCGCAGGTGGCCGCCTGGGTGAACTCCGGTCTCGACCTGCTCTCCCTCCGGGTCGCCTTCGCCGGCACCCCCGAGTTCTTCATCAACGGCTGAGCGACCGCGGTCGCGGGTGGGACGGTGCCCCACCTGCGGCCTCCACTTCCACCGGCACGGAGACGGAAGTGCCGGTGAAGAAGAAGTGACCGAGATTGGTGAACCGGCGGCGTGAGCCGCCTGGGTTTCGGCACTCAGGCGGCTCACGCCGCTCGGCTCGCCGGACCTACCTCACCCCCATGTCGATGACCACCGAGCAAGCACTACTGGCCGCCATCTGGGAGTCGCCGCACGACGACCTACCGCGGCTGGTGTACGCCGACTGGCTCGACGAGACCGGCGACCCGGCGAAGGCCGCCCGAGCCGAGTTCATCCGTGTGCAGTGCGAGTTGGCGCGGATGGGCGAGTTCGATGACCGCCGCGAATCACTCACCAATACTGAGCAAGCGTTACTCCACTCCCATCGGGGAGGGTTTCTTCCTCATCTCCCCGACCAAGTCGCCCGTGTTGAGTACGACCGCGGGTTCGCTTTGCCGACGCTTCAACTGTCCGCCAAGCGGCTCCGCAGCCGGGGGCCAAACTTCCTTCGACACGCACCGCTATGGGCCTTCGACCTCAGTTTGCGCGGGGAATCGGACGAGTTCGCGGCACTTACGAAAACGGACAAGCTGACCCGTACCGCCCGTCTCCGGTTGCGCTTCGAGCGGGACGGCCGTCACCTTGGCGGATATGGCGTCTGGCTCTCGGCGGCGGACTGCTTCCGCAATCTGACTCATCTGGATTTGGGGACTGCCTTCGACGACGCACTGGGCGATCAGTTGCGAGAGTTCTGTCGCGCCCCCAACATGCCGCGTCTGCAAGCGCTCTCCTTCGAGGGTGGGCTGACTGCCGAGACAGTCCCGCACCTGATCGACGCCCCGTTCGCCTCCGCCTTGCGCTCCCTCAAGATTGGCGACCTGGAACGTCTTTCGCCCGAAGGGCTCTCGCGACTCCTCTCGGCAGCCTCTTTCACAGGCTTGCGAGAACTGGAGTTGAGGGGACTCCGACACAGCCACCCGAGCATGTACCTCGCCCGGTTCGCACGTGAGACCGCGCTGCGCGACCTCAAGCGGCTTTCGCTTTCGCTCGACGTGACCGAGCCGGAATGGATCGCCCCATTCCGGTATTGGTCTGCCGCACAGGGGCTGGAGGAATTGAGTTTGAGAACTGGCTCTGTGAGCACCATCCGGACGATCATTGGTGAGCGTATTTTCCCTCACTTGAAGCGGGTCAGGGCCCATGTGCCGGGGCACGATTTTGGGCACACCCGAGTCGTCTTCGGCCCGACCACCGAGGTCATCACGAGCGGAGTGACGCCGGGTGATCCGCTCGCCGAATTGCTTCGATTCGCCGCGGGCCACGGCGTCACTTTGCAACTCGGGTGGTGGTGAAATCACCCCTGCACGACGGCCTTCGCGGCGGAGGCGACGTAGTCGCGGTTCAGTTGGGTGATGTACTCGGTGCTGATGCTCTTCGGGCAGGCGGCCTCGCACTCGCCGTAGAAGGTGCAGTGCCCGAAGCCCTCCTTGTCGTGCGTCTGCACCATCACTTTCACCCGCTGGTCGCGCTCCGCCTGGCCTTGCGGGAGCGAGCCGAGGTGCCCCACCTTCGCGCTCACGAACAGCATGGCACTGGCGTTCGGGCAGGCCGCCACGCACGCCCCGCACCCGATGCACTCGGCCGCGTCCATCGCCCGCTCCTGCATCGGCTTGGCCACCGGCAGGGCGTTCCCGTCCGGCGTGCCGCCGGTGTTCACGCTCACGAACCCGCCGCTCTGGATGATGCGGTCGAACGCCGAGCGGTCCACCACCAGGTCGCGGATGACCGGGAACGCCCCGGCCCGCCACGGCTCGACGGTGATGTCCGCCCCGTCCGGGAAGCTCCGCATGTGAAGCTGACAGGTGGTGGCCCCGCGCTCGGGGCCGTGCGCCTGGCCGTTCACCATCATGCTGCACGACCCGCAGATGCCCTCGCGGCAGTCGTGGTCGAAGGCGATGGGCTCTTTGCCGTCGCGCTGGAGGCGCTCGTTCAGGATGTCGAACATCTCGAGGAACGACATGTCCCCGGAGATGCCGTCGACGGCGTGGGTTTGCATCTGGCCGGCGGCGGTGCGGTTCGGCTGCCGCCACACGTGGAGGGTGAATTTCATGAGGAGTTCCAGGTTCCAAGTTCCAGGTTCCAAGTTGACCCGGTTCTGGACTTGGAACCTGGAACTTGGAACCTGGAACTGAGAGGTTATTTGTAACTGCGAACCGACGGCTTGATGGTCTCGTAGTTCATCGGCTCGGCGTGGCGGGTGGGGTCTTTGCCCACGCCGTTGTACTCCCACGCGGCGGCGTGCAGGAAGTGCTCGTCGTCCCGCTTCGCCTCGCCGTCGTCGTACTTGTACTCCTCGCGGAAGTGCCCGCCGCACGACTCGTTGCGGGTGAGCGCGTCGAGCGTCAGCAGCTCGCCGAAGTCGAAGAAGTCGGCCACCCGCCCGGCCCGCTCCAGCGCGGTGTTCAGGTGTTCGCCACTGCCCGGCACGCTCACCGTCTTCCAGAACTCGTCGCGGAGGGCGCGAATCTTGGCGAGTGCCGCCTCGCAGCTCTCCTTCGTGCGGCTCATGCCGACGTTCTCCCACATGACGTTGCCGAGTTCGCGGTGGAACTCGGTGGCCGGCTTCTTGCCGTTCACGCCGAGCAGCCGCTTGACGCCGGCGGTCACGTCCGCTTCGGCGGCTTTGAACTCGGCGCTGTCCACGCTCCGGCGGTCCTGCTTGGTGCTGGCGAAGTAGTTGCCGAGCGTGAACGGCAGGACGAAGTACCCGTCGGCCAGCCCCTGCATGAGCGCGGACGCCCCGAGGCGGTTGGCCCCGTGGTCGGAGAAGTTGGCTTCGCCGACGACGAACAGCCCGTCAACGTTGCTCATCAGGTGGTAGTCCACCCACAGCCCGCCCATGGTGTAGTGCAGGGCGGGGTAGATCCGCATCGGCCGCTGGTACGCGTTCTCGGCGGTGATCCGCTGGTACATGTCGAACAGGTTGCCGTACTTCGCGCGGATCTTCGGCTCCCCCTGCCGCTTGATGGCGTCGGCGAAGTCGAGGTACACCCCCCGCCCGCCGGGGCCGACCCCGCAGCCGTCGTCGCACACCCGCTTGGCCGCCCGGCTGCTGATGTCCCGCGGGGCCAGGTTGCCGTAGCTCGGGTAGAGGCGTTCGAGGATGTAGTCGCGGTCGGCTTCGGGGATGTCGTTCGGGTGCTTCTGGGCGTCGGCCGGGTTCTTCGGTGCCCACACGCGGCCGTCGTTGCGGAGGCTCTCGCTCATCAGCGTCAGCTTCGCCTGGTGGTCGCCGGCCACGGGGATGCAGGTGGGGTGAATCTGCGTGTAGCACGGGTTGGCGAAGGCCGCCCCGCGCTTGTGCGCGCGGTACGTGGCGGTCACGTTGCACCCGTTCGCGTTCGTGCTCAGGTAGTACGTGTTGCAGTACCCGCCGGTGGCCAGCACCACGGCGTCGGCGTTGAACGACTCGACCTTGCCGCTCTCCAGGTGGCGGATGACGACGCCCCGCGCGCGGCCGTCGGCCACCACCAGGTCGAGCATCTCCGTGCGGGGGAACATCTTGATGCTGCCGGCCCCGATCTGTCGGGCCATCGCCTGGTACGCGCCGAGCAGCAGTTGCTGGCCGGTCTGCCCGCGGCAGTAGAAGGTGCGGCTCACCTGCGCGCCGCCGAAGCTGCGGTTGTCCAGCAGCCCGCCGTACTCACGGGCGAAAGGCACGCCCTGCGCGACGCACTGGTCGATGATGTTGACGGACACTTCGGCGAGGCGGTGGACGTTCGCCTCCCGCGCGCGGAAGTCGCCGCCCTTGATGGTGTCGTAGAAGAGCCGCCACACACTGTCGCCGTCGTTCTGGTAGTTCTTGGCGGCGTTGATGCCCCCCTGGGCGGCGATGCTGTGCGCCCGCCGCGGGGAGTCTTGGAAGCAGAAGCTCAGCACCTCGTACCCCAGCTCGGCGAGGGTGGCGGCGGCGCTCCCGCCGGCCAGCCCGGTGCCGACGACGATCACGCGGAACTTCCGCTTGTTCGCCGGGTTCACCAGCTTCTGGTCTTTCTTGAAGTTCTCCCACTTCAGCGGGAGCGGCCCCGAGGGCACGCGGGCGTCGAGTTTCATGGGTTGTGCCTCATTCCCCAGGGCTTCCGCCCTGGGCGACATCCGCCGGCCGCTCCGCGGCGTGGGCGGTGGTTTGGTTTTGCGTCCCGGAGGGACCGCCGTTCGTAGCCCAGGGCGGAAGCCCTGGGGATTGAGTCTTCCGCCCTGGGCGACATCCGCCGGCCGCTCCGCGGCGTGGGCGGTGGTTTGGTTTTGCGTCCCGGAGGGACCGCCGTCCGTAGCCCAGGGGATTGAGTCACAGCACCGGCTTGGCCCAGCCGAGCCACACGCCCATCACGATCACCATGTTGCCGGCGAAGATGGCCGTTGCCACGCCCCAGCCGAGCCACTTGGCCGCCGGGGTGAACCGCTTGCCCACCAGCCCGAGGGTTTGCAGCCCGCTCTGAATGCCGTGGCTCAGGTGAACCAGCAGCAGCGCCTGGGTGAGGATGTAAATCGCGCACACCCAGGGGGTGGTGAACCCGGCGACCACCATGCTGTACACGTCGTGCCGGCCGTCCGCGTCGTGCAGGTCCATGTACGGCACCGGGCCGCTCGGCGTCTGAGCCGGCTTCACCACCCCCAGCGTGAAGTGGGCGATGTGGAAGACGGCGAACAGCAGCACCACCACCCCCGTCCAGAGCATCGTCTTGGCCGCGATGGTGGCTTGCGCCGTCCGGTGCATGGTGTACCCGACGGGCCGCGCCTCGCCCGCCTTCGCCCGCAGCCGGAGGGCGAGGAACAGGTGTGTTACGAACAGCGCCAGCAGCCCGCCGCGGGCGATCCAGATGAGCGCGCCGAGGTCGTGCTTCAGGAACGCGGCGTACTTGTTCAGGTGCTCCTGCGATTCGAACGCGGGGGCGTAGGCGGTCTCGTACTGTTGCTGGGCGGTCGCGTCACCGGGGTACTTCTGCATGGCCACCGCCCGCGCCCGCTCCTTCGCCTCGGTGCTGGGCGGCTCGAACCCCGGGAGCACCTTCAGGTTGCCGATCATGTGGAAGACGAGGAAGCCGACGAGCAGCAACCCGGTGGCCCCGACCAGAATCTTCTGCCCGACGGTGCTGGCGAGGTACGTCTTGGCCCAGGCGGTGGGGGTGTTACCGGCGGCGTATGTCCGCGGGCCTTTGGGGTTGATCGCGGCGGTGCTCATGGTCGCTCGAACGAGGGGCGGACGGCGGTACCGTCATCCTAGACCCGCCGACGCGGGCCGACCACGCATCAAAGTGTGAACCGTCAGGCCGGGCGGGTGAGTAACTGGCGGTCCTGCGGGGCGATGCCGGCGAACGCTTCGTGGTACGTCGCGGTCAGCGGAAGGGTGACGTACATGCCTTTCGCCAAGAAGAGCGGCATGTCGGGCAGGTCATCCCCGACTGCGAGTTGATCGGTGTAGAGTTCGACCAAGTCACCAGCTTGAAAACTGTCCACCGAAAGTGGCTTCCGGGGGTCGATGAGGAGGTGCGTGCCGTTCACCGCATTCCAAACGGCCCCCGTCAACCCCATTGGGGTGAACTTGGTCGGCGGCAGGATGTCCAGATGGACGACGTGAACGCCCGCCTCCAGTGCCGCCCGCGCTTTGGCGACGTGTGCGGTGACGTTCTCCGGGCTGGCCTTGCTCGCCGCCGAGGCCAACTCGATGAGGGCGATCAGCCGTTTCGACCCGGCTCGGCGAACGACCACCGTCGAGCGATAGCGAGTGCTCAAGGTGAGCGGTGCCGTGTGCATCAATTCGGGGGTGAACCGCCCTCCGTGCCGCTCGATGTGGGAGTAGTAGCCGTCCGGCAGCAAGCCGCGGTTCAGACGCCCCCGAATCAACACGAGCCACGACTGATGGAAGTCGTTGAACGAGTCCGCATCGACCCGCGTCCAATCGTGAATGGGCATGGGTCAGGCTCCGGTCGGGGCGGGGGCGGACAACTCCTCCCGCAGGTACGGCGGGCTGGCTGCGAAGGTGGCATCGTAAGTGTCGGCCAGAGGCAGGTTGATGTACTGCGTGTCGGTCAGGAACAGCGGGAACGCCGGCAGTTCCTCCCCCACGCCGCGGAATTCGAAGTACGCCTCCGGCTTCCGCGTCGCCACGAACGAGCCGAGTGAGAACGGGCGGCCGGCGGGAAGGGTGACGGGCATGCGGTCGAACCGCCGCCACACGCGGGCGGGCAACCCGTGCGGGGCCGAACGGGTGGGCGGGAACAGGTCCACGACCGCCACATGAACTTCCTTCCGCAACGCCTCCTCCACTTTCGCCACGAACTGCTCCACGCTCCCGCGGCGGTCCTTGTTCCCCGGCGAAACCAGTTCCAACAGGGCGACGACGCGGTGACCGCTGACGTGCCGGATGACGACGTGCCGCCGCTTCAGTCGCTCTTTCGGCACCCGTCCGCTCGTCCGATGGGCGGCGAGTTTCGGCTGGGTGTCGAGCACAGCCGTGTTCGACCCGGCGACCGGCACCGGCTTCGGCCCGCCGGCGGGGCTGGCGTGCAGGGTGAGCACGTCGGCGATCCGCTCGTCGGCGTGCTGCTCCGTCTCGGCGTAGTAGTTCGGTGGGAGGGTCGCGGTGAGCGTTTCCGCCAGCCGCGCCATCCACCGCTGATGGAACCCGTGATAAATTCCCGCCTCTACCCGAGACCAATCATGAATCGGCATGGCTCACCTCCGTGACGTCATTCTACCCGCCGAAGTCGTACACCGTCACCGCCACCCCGCGGGCCGTCAGGTGCTGTTGAACCAGCGGTTCGATCTGCTCCCATTTGCCGCCGGCCAGCCCGCACCCGATCCGCGGCATGTGGACACTCGCCCCGGTGGCGGTGGCGTGGTCGCCCACCTTCGCCAGTCCGGCGGCGATGGCGTCGTACCGGATCGGCGGGCCTTTCGACCCCTTCTTGATGCCGTGCTGACCGATCAGGTTGGCGACGACGATGTCGGCCCGCACGAGCACGAACTGCACCGCCCCGAGCGCGAACCCGCCGGCCGCCCCGAACTGGTGCCACGCCCGGAACTCGGCCTCCGGTTCCAGCCAGCGGGCGGACAGAGCCAGCACGAACCCGGCCCCCCATCGGCCGAGGTCGTTGCAGCAGTGGACGATGATCTTGGGGCCGGACACCTGCGGGCTGGTGGCATCACCCTGAATGTACCGAATGACGGACATGACGAAACTCCGGGCGGGGAATGGCGGAGGTTGTACCCCGCGGAGTCGTCAGACACGATGTGCGTGGGAGGTGTTCGCGTGACCGATCAGGAACCGCCGGCGAAACACCCCCCGCGGGTGCGGCTGTGGCTCGTCAGCCTGCTGCTGTTCGCGGCCGGGTTCGTCGGCAAACTGGTGCTGGAAGGCGGGAAGCCGCCCGATCAGGGCTACCCGGTGGTGATGCTCTGGCAGACCGGCTGGTACGCGGGCGGGCTGGTGGCGTGGGTCTGGTGGGCCAGCACCCGACCTGTCGGCGAGACGGTCGGGTGCTGGGCGGGGGCGGCGCTGGTCGCCTTTGCGGTGGTGGCCGTGATGTTCTCCAGCCCGAAGTGATCACACGGTGACGCCGGCGGGCAGCGCGTCGTTCAGGTGCAGTTGCCGCAGTTGGTCGAGGAGTGCCGCCTTCACCGGCTCGGTGCCGCCGACCGCCGGGTCGGTGATGAACCCGGTCAGGATGCCGTAGGTGAGCCGCTCGCTCGCCTTCTTCGCCAGTGACGCCGCGGACGCGGCCACGCTCTCCGCCACCACCTCATTGTTGATGGCCGCGATGCCGCCGCCGCGGACCAGCCCGCCGACCGTCGCCCGCACAGTCGTCTCGGCCCGGCGGGCGGCGTACCCCACCACCCCCGCCACCACGTCGGAGTAGTCGGCCCCGGTGCCGTTCAACTTCACCCCCGAAATGGCGGTGCCGATCACGCCGGCTTTCGCGCACGTGAAACTGAGCAGCTTGGACTTGTCCAGGTTGCCGAGCGGCACGCGGAACAGTTTGTCGCCGATGTACTCGACGAACACGCGGAACATGGTGCCGGCCGACGCCGGGGAGAGGTCGGCCGCGTCGAACCGGCCGTCCGTTCCGCCCGCGAAGCCGATGCGCAGGCCGTTGCGGTCGCGGAAGCGGCCGTGGAACAGTTCAATGTAGTAGCCGGTCAGTTGTTGCAAGTTGGCGTCCTGCCCGCCCCAGATGTCGATCTCGTCCCAATCCAGCCGCGTGAGCATGAAGAGAGTGCGGAGGAAGTCGATTTCCACTTCGGGGATCCAGCCCCGCAGGATGCCGCCGAAGCGGAACAGGTGGTTCAGGCGGGGGAACAGTCGCGGTCCGCGACGGCGTCCGGCAGGAACTGTTCGAGCACCCCAGCACCGAGGCCCGGTAGGGCCACCGCCCGCGCCACCCGCACCTGCTCGGTGTAGTCGCGGACGAACCGCACGAACGTGCTCATCCGGGGCCGTTTCAGCCCGCCGAAGAAGGCGG
The DNA here is from genome assembly GCA_031441625.1 of Planctomycetia bacterium. Lineage (GTDB taxonomy): Bacteria > Planctomycetota > Planctomycetia > Gemmatales > Gemmataceae > JALHQU01. The sequence goes on along the minus strand of JANNQE010001272.1, from coordinate 10,812 downwards.
CCGGCCCGCCGGTCACGGCCGCCGCCACCGGCACCGACCCGGTCGCGGGCGACGGGTCGAACCGGCCGACCTCCTGGGTGACGCGGTCGATGAGCGGGTCGAGGCCGGGCACGGCGGAGCGGTCGCGGTACAGGCCGAAGAAGTCGAGGCGGGAGGAGACGGCGGCGACGCCTTCGGCGGCGAACACGAACTGCGTGGGTTCGGACATGGGACGGGTACTCGTGGGACGAGAGGGGGGACCGCCAAGCGAGCATACGACCGCCGCCGCCCAACGTCACGTCCGGTTGACCTCGCTCAATCCTCCGCGACACTGCTCACGTCTTCCGAGGCTCACCGCACGATCTTGCATTTCGGGAGCGACTTCTGCAACTCCTTCACCCCGGCGTCTGTCACCTTCGTGTCACTCAAATCGAGGTCGGTCAGGTTCGTCAGTCCGGCCAACGCCTTGACCCCGGCGTCCGTCACCTTGGTGCCGCGAAGTTCGAGTTTGATCAGCTTCGTCATGGCAGCCAAGTCTTTCACCCCGGCGTCTGTCACCCCAGAATTCCAGAGGTAAAGGTAGGCCACGGATTTCAACGTCGACACCTCCTTCACCCCGGCGTCCGTGGTCGGGGTGTGACTCAAGTTGAGGGCGGTCAGGTCGGTCAGCCCAGCCAACTCCTGAAGCCCGGCACCGGTCGCTTTTGTACTACTCAGGTTGAGAACTTTGAGCGCTTTCAGGCCAACCAACTCGTTCAGCCCGCTGCCCGTTACCTTCGTCTTTTCCAAGTCCAAGACGGTGACGGCCGTGAGGCCGGACAGTTCCTTCAACCCGGCGTCCGTCACCGCCGTCTCCCGCAGACGGAGGGTGCTGAGGGCCGTCAACCCGGCCAGTTCCTTCAACCCGGCGTCCGTCACCTTCGACTTTTCCAGGTCGAGGTAAGTCAGTGTTTTCAGCCCGGCCAGTTCCTTCAGGCCGGCGTCCGTCACTCCGGTGGCTCTGAGGTCGAGGCGGGTGATGCCTTTCAACCCGGCCAGCGGTTTCAACTCCGTGTCGGTCACTTTGGTGTTCGCCAAGTTCACCCCGACCACCGGCTTGCCGTCCTTCTTCTCGTCGCGAGTGACTCCGCCCCCAACCTTCTTGACGACCGCGGCCACCATGTCTCCGGCGTCGTCGGCCCGCGTCGCGGACGACATCGCCAGCAGCACGAGGACACCAGTCAAGATGCGGGTCATGGCACACCTCCGGGGTACGAGACCCGACACCGGGGGGATTGTAGCCGGCAGCCGCGGGGGTGTAGACTATCTTCCAGCATCTTCACGCGGAGGACGACCCATGCCCACGCTCGTGCTGAAAGGGGTAGTCAAAGGCGGCCGGGTGGAGTTGATCCGCCCGCTCGACCTGCCGGACGGGGCGGAGGTGGAGGTTCACGCGCCGGAGTCAGACGCCCCCATGACGCCGGAGGAGATCGCCGCGGCGCTCGCCCGCATGGATGCGTTCGAGCCGGTCGAATGGACGGACGAAGAGCGGGCCGCATGGGACGCCGAACGGCAAGCGCGTAAGGAGCGGGAGAAAGCGACCTTCTTCGAGCGTGCCGAACGCCTGCGGAGGATGTGGGACGAGTGACCCGTTACCTTCTCGACAGCGGCATTCTCGGCGACTTCATCGGTCGGCGAACGGACGTGCTCGAACGGGCGCGGGTCGAAACGGCGCGAGGGAATCGGGTCGGGACCGCCACGCCGGTGTTGGGGGAATTGGTCAGCGGTCTCGAACGCAGTGCCACCCGCGACCGAAACATGCAGCGGCTCCACGTCGCCCTCCCCGACCTCGCACTGTGGCCTTACGACAAGGCAGTCGCGTTCGAGTTCGGACGACTTGAGGCGGAGTTGCTTCGGATCGGCCGGCCGATGCAGACCATCGACATCCAACTGGCCGCCATCGCCCGCGTCCTCGGCAACTGTGTCGTCGTCACCGTGGACAGCGACCTATCTGCTGTTCCCGGTCTGAAAGTCGAGAACTGGCGAACCACCGTCCCAGCGTTGCCCACGTCCGGTTGACCTCGCTCAATCCTCCGATACACTATTCCCGTCTTCGTCGTACTCTCCCGCCTCCCCGGGTGCCGCCACCCGCGACCGTATAATCAGTACCACCCCGCCGAGCGCCCCGGCACGGAACTTTCCCCCCGTCCGGGCGGTCGAACCGGCTACCATCGGGTTTGCCCTGCACAACCGTGTAGCGCAGAGTGCTTCGCCCACCCCGCCCCGCTTCCCGACTTCCCCTGACAGTCTTCACCCTCCCGACCCGGAGTGCCGCCGATGTCCCGCTTCTGCCTCGGTTCGCCGCTCGACCGCCGCATGTTCCTGCACGTCGGCGCGGTGGGTGCCCTCGGCCTGACCCTGCCGCAGTTCCTCCGCCTGCAATCGCTGCAAGCGGCCGACGCGGTGCCGGTCAAGAAGGGGCCGAAGGCGGAGAGCCTCATTCACATCTTCCTGCCGGGCGGGGCGGCGCACCAGGAGAGCTGGGACCCGAAGCCGAACGCGCCCATCGAGTACCGCGGCGAGATGGCCCAGGTGAAGACCAACGTGGAAGGGGTGCTGCTGAATGAGTGCCTCAAAGAAACCGCCAAGATCACAGACAAGATCACCATCTGCCGCAGCATGACGCACGGCGAGGCGGCCCACGAGCGGGGCACGCACAACATGTTCACCGGGTATCGGCCCAGCCCGGCCCTCACCTTCCCGAGCATGGGCAGCGTGGTGGCCCACGAACTGGGCGTGCGGAACAACCTGCCGCCGTACGTGGCCGTGCCGACCATGCCGACCAACTACGCCGGCAGCGGGTACCTGAGCAGCGCGTACGCCCCGTTCAGCCTGGGCAGCGATCCGGCCAACGGCGGGTTCAAGGTGCAAGACCTGACCCTGCCGGGCGGGGTGACGGAGGAGCGGTTCAACACCCGCCGCGGGCTGCTCGACACGGTGAACGAGCACTTCAAGGCGAAGGAGAAGTCGGACAACCTGGACGCGATGGACACGTTCTACCAGCGGGCGTACGGCCTCATCAGCAGTGAGAAGGCCCGCGACGCCTTCGACATCAACAAGGAAGACGCCAAGCTCCGCGACAGCTACGGCCGCAACGCCGCCGGCCAGCGGCTGCTCATGGCCCGCCGGCTGGTGGAGGCGGGCGTGCGGTTCGTCACCCTCACCTACGGCGGGTGGGACCTGCACAACGGCATCGTCGGCGGCACCAAGAACCAACTGCCGCAGCTCGACCAGGCGTTCGCCGCGCTCATCAGCGACTTGAGCAGCCGCGGGATGCTGGACAACACGATGGTGATGATCTCCAGCGAGTTCGGCCGCACCCCGAAGATCAACGCCACCGCCGGCCGCGACCACTGGCCGAAGGTGTTCAGCGTGGTGCTCGCCGGCGGGGGCGTCAAGAAGGGGTTCGTGTACGGCAAGTCCGACGCCACCGCGAGCGAACCCGACGAGGACGGGCTGACGGTCGAGGACCTGGCGCAGACGGTGTACCAGTGCCTGGGCATCGACGCGACGAAGAAGCTGATGTCGCCCGGCGACCGGCCGATCGACATCGTCCGCGAGGGGCACGCCCGCAAGGAACTGCTGGCGTGAGTTGAACGCCGGCCCCTTCGGGGCGGGGCGGTTTGTTGCCGCTTGTTCCCAGGGCTTCCGCCCTGGGCTACGAACGACGGCCGCTTCGCGGCGTGGGTAGCCGAACTGTCTTCCGTCCCGATGGGACCGGCGTCTGTAGCCCTGGGCGGAAGCCCTGGGTGAGACGAGAAGCGAAACACCTTGGACCCTGGGCTTCCGCCCTGGGCTACATCCGGGTCCCTCCGGGACGCAAGCAGTGCCGATCAGCCCGCCCCGAAGGGGCCGTCGTTCGTAGCCCAGGGCGGAAGCCCTGGGTGAGACGAGTAGCGAAATCACCCCGCCCCGAAGGGGCCGGCGAACGATTCGACACCGCGGAGCCTGCTTCATGACCCGCCTCTTGCTCTCCCTCTGCGCCCTCGGCGCCCTCTGCGGTGAACTGTTTTCCGCCTCGCCTGTGCTGTCCGGCATCAGCCCGCCCGGCGCGCAGCGGGGCACCGAGGCGGTCGTCACGTTCAGCGGCGCGCGGCTGACCGACGCGCAAGAGGTGCTGTGCTACCAGCCCGGCCTGACGGTCAAGAAACTGGCCGTGGTGAACGACACCGCCGTCAGCGTGACGCTCGCCATCGCCGCCGACTGCCGGCTCGGTGAGTTCGTGCTCCGCGTCCGCACCGCGTCCGGCCTGTCCGACGCCCGCACGTTCTGGGTCGGCGCGCTGCCGACGGTGGACGAGAAGGAGCCGAACAGCGAGTTCGCTACCCCGCAACCGATTGCGTTGAACACCACCGTTCACGGGTCGCTCGGCGGGGAAGACGTGGACTACTTCGTGGTGGACTGCAAGAAGGGGCAACGGCTGAGCGTGGAAGTGGAGGGGATGCGGCTCGCCCGCGGCTTCTGGGATCCGTTCGTGGCCATCCTGAACGACAAGCGGTTCGAGTTGGCCACCTCGGACGACAGCACGCTGACCGGGCAGGACGGCCGGTGCTCGATCATCGTCCCGGCCGACGGCAAGTACACGGTGATGATCCGCGAGGCGTCGTTCGGAGGCGGGCCGCAGTACCGCCTGCACGTCGGCACGTTCCCGGTTCCCACGGCCGTGATCCCGAGCGGCGGCAAGCCGGGTGAGGAGATCGAGTTCACCTTCCTCGGCGACCCGGCCGGCCCGCTCAAGCAGAAGATCAAGCTGCCCGCGACGGCGGATGAGAACTTCCGCCTGCACGCGGTCACGCCCGACGGCATCGCCCCGACCGGCTTCAAGTGTCGGATCATCGACCTGCCCGGCGTGGTCGAGAACGGCAACAACATCGATCTGGCGAAGGCGTTCGCGGGTACCGCACCGGGGGCGTTCCACGGGGTGATCGCCCAACCGGGGCAGAACAAGTTCTTCAAGTTCGCCGCGAAGAAGGGTCAGGCGTTCGACATCCAGTGCTACGCCCGGCGGCTCGGCTCGCCGCTCGACCCGGTCATGCACATTCAGCAAGTGGGCGGCGCGTACATCACCGGCAACGACGACGCCGGCGGACCCGACAGCGGCTTCCGTTTCACCGCCCCGGACGACAAGGAATACGCCGTCTACGTCCACGACCACCTGCGGAAGGGCGGGCCGGACTACTTCTTCCGCGTCGAAGTCACGCCGATTGCCGCCGCCACGAGTGTGAGCATCCCGAAGGTAGACGGGAACAACGTGGGCAACCAGGACCGGCAGAACGTGACCGTACCGAAGGGCGGGCGGTTCGCCACGCTGGTGAACGTGCAGCGGGCCGACTGGGGCGGGCCGGCCAACCTGACCTTCCCCGGCCTGCCGGCGGGCGTGACGCCGGTGATGGATGTCGTCGATCCCGGCTTCGGCACGGTGCCGGTCGTATTCGAGGCCAAGCCCGACGCCGCCCACGCCGGCGGGTTACTCGACTTCGCCGCCAACCCGGTCGACGCGAACGTGAAGGCGCTCAGCCGCGTGCGACTCGACGTGAACTACAACATCGGGCTGAACAACACCCCCTTCCACCGGCACTTCACCGACCGCGTGGCCGTCGCGGTGACGGACGCCGCTCCGTATTCGATTGAAGTCATCGAGCCGAAGGCGGGCATCCCGCAGAGCGCCGCCTACAACCTGCGGGTCGTGGCCAAGCGTGACCCGGCGTTCAAGGGGCCGATTACGGTGTACCCGCTGTTCACCCCGCCCGGCATGGGCATCGCCGGCAGCGCCGTCATCCAGCCCGACCAGACCGAAACGACGCTGTACGTGAACGCCGCCCCGAACGCGGCCGTGCGGAAGTGGAAGACGGCCGTGACCGCCGTGGCCGACGCCGGCAAGGGGCCGGTGTGGACCAGCTCGCAGTTGTTCACGCTCGAAGTCGTCCCGCCGATGGTGGCCGTCGCCCAGGAGCGTGCGGCGATGGAGCAGGGGGTCGCCGGGCAGGTGTTCGGCAAGCTGACCGTGGCCACGCCGTTTGTTGGCGAAGCAATCGTCAAGTTGATCGGCGTGCCGGTGAAGGTCACGGCCCCGGACGTGAAGATCACCAAGGACAGCAAGGAGTTGACCTTCGCCGTGGCGACTGACAAGACGTCGCCGGCCGGCAAGCACGGCACGTACCTCCAGGTCATCATCGTTCACAACGGCGAGACGCTGTACCAGAACGCCGGCGGGGGCGAACTGCGGATCGACGTACCGCTCCCGCCGAAGGTGGCCGTCGCGCCGCCGCCGCCGGTGGCGACCCCGGCGACCCCGGCCCCGCCCGTCCCGCCGGCCAAGCCGCCGGAGAAACGTCTGACCCGGTTGGAACAACTGCGGCTCGAACAGGAGGAGCGCGAGAAGGCCGCGAAAGGCACCCCGGCACCGCCGCCCGCACCGACTCCGCCGGCTCCGACACCACCCCCGGCCACGACGCCCCCGCCGAAACCGCCGGAGCCGAAGAAGTGAGACCGCTTCTGCTCACGCTGCTGGTGCTGTTCGCCGTGTCGGTGTGCATGACGTTCGTGTTCTTCGGCCATGCGATTGTGACGGGCACCGTACTCCCCGAACCGGACGCGCCGCCCGCCAAAGCCGCTTACATGGCCGAGCAGTCGGGGATCGGCAATTGGCTGTTCATGGGAGTGGAGTTGTCGTGGCTGGTGACGTTCGGCGCGGCGGTGGGCCTGGGTGTGCGGTGGCTGGTGAAGCGGATGAGGACACGAACGGAGGAGAAGCGATGAGCGAAGCGACCAAGCAGTTGTTCGCGGCGGTCAATGCGCTGCCGGAGTTGGAGCAGCGCGAGTTCGCGGCGGCCTTGAGCGACTCGCTTCTGCTTGAGGACGAAGGCCCGGAACTGGAAGCCGAACTCGAACGCCGTTGGCAAGGTTACATCAGCGGCGAGCGACCGGGCATCCCGGCCGAAGAAGTCTACCGAGAGGTGCGGGCGAGATACAACCTGCCGCCCGAAGGAGATGCGATGAGCGAAGCGTATACACAGGCGCTTGCGGTGGTGATGGAGTTGCCCGAGACCGAACGTCGCGCGCTGGCCGACGCGGTGTACCAGTCGCTGCCGGAACCGCCGGGCCTGTCGGAAGACGACCCCGAACTCAACGCCATGCTTTTGAGGCGGCTGGACGATCTGGAGTCGGGCCGGGTGGTCGGCATCCCGGGTGAAGCGTTCTTCAACCGTCTCCGCGAAAAGCAGGCGTCTTGATGTTGCCGTATCAACTCCACCCGCTCGCGGCGGCCGAGATCGAGGAAGCGGTGGACTGGGCCAACGGTCACACGCCGGGCCGAGGGGATGTGATCCGCGAGGCCATCGAGTTCGTCTGCAAGCACCCGCAGGTCGGCGTCCCGCACCACGGACCGATCCGCAAACGCCGCGTGCACGGTTTCGACTACGCCGTGATGTACGCCGACCGACCAAGCCTGATTTATGTGGTCGCCGTCCCCCACGCGAGCCGGCAACCGAACTACTGGATCGGCCGACTCAACGACCTGAACTGACCCCGCTTGAGGCCCGCCATGCGATTGCCCGTTGCCCTGCTCGCCGTGTTCGTGGCCACCGCCGTCGGGGTCGCCCAGGCTCCCCCCGCGGTCACGCCCCCAGCCCCGCCGCCCGCGGTCACGCCCCCAGTCCCGACACCGCCTGTCACCCCGCCGGCTCCTCCCGCGGCCCCGACGGTCAAGGTCGCCGTCTACCCGCCGGACGTGAACCTCGAAACCTCCCGCGACTTCCAGTCGCTGGTGGTGCAGGCCACGTTCCCCGACGGGCTGACCCGCGACGTGACCGCCGAGGCGGTCATCACGTCGGCCAACCCCGCGTTCGCCACGGTGGACAAGGCCGTGTGCAAGCCGGTGGCCGACGGCACCACCGAACTGGTCGTCGCGTTCGGCGGGCAGACGCAGAAGGTGCCGGTGAAGGTGACGCAGGCGAAGGCGGATCGGCCCATCTCGTTCAAGCTCGACGTGATGCCGGTGTTCATGCGGGCCGGGTGCAACCAGGGCGGGTGCCACGGCGCGGCCCGCGGGAAGGACGGCTTCCGCCTGAGTCTGTTCGGGTTTGATCCCGACGGCGACCACCACCGGCTGACCCGCGAGTTGAACGGCCGGCGGGTCAACCTCGCCACCCCCGCCGACTCGCTCCTGATGGAGAAGAGCACCGGGGTCGTGCCGCACACCGGCGGCAAGAAGATGGAGAAGGGCGACCACCTGTACTCGGCGCTCCTCCGCTGGCTGGAAGCCGACTGCCCGAAGGACGCCGACGCCGTGGCCACCCCGACGGGCGTGGAAATCTTCCCGCCCGGCGCGGTGCTCGACGGCAAGGACAGCAAGCAGCGGCTGGTGGTGCGGGCGAAGTACTCGGACGGCACCGACCGCGACGTGACGAACCTGACGCTGTTCATGACGAACAACGAAACCTCGGCGAAGATCGCCCCGGACGGCGACGGCACCGTGACGGCCGGCGAGCGGGGCGAGGCGTTCGTCATGGCCCGGTTCGCCACCTTCACCGTCGGCGTGCCGGTCATCGTCCTGCCGAAGGGGTTGCAGTTCACGTGGCCGAACGCGCCGGTGAACAACTACATCGACGACCTGGTGTACGCCAAACTGAAGAAGCTCCGCATCGAGCCGAGCGGGGTGTGCGACGACGGCACGTTCGTCCGCCGCCTGTACCTGGACGTGCTCGGCCAACTGCCCACGCAGGAGGAGTACGCCAAGTTCATCGTCAGCACCGTGCCGACCAAGCGCGAGGTGCTGATCGACGAACTGCTCGACCGCAAGGAGTTCGCCGAGCTGTGGGTGCTCAAGTGGTCGGAGTTGTTGCAGATCCGCAGCAGCAACGAGGTGTCGCCGAAGGCGATGCTGCAATACTACGGCTGGCTGGAGGGCAAAATCGCCAAGAACGTGCCGACCAACGAGTGGGTGAAGGAGCTGCTCTCGGCGAACGGCGGCACGTTCAAGAACCCGGCGACCAACTACTACCAGATCGAGCGTGACATCATCAAAGTCACGGAGAACGTGGCCCAGGTGTTCATGGGCATGCGGGTGCAGTGCGCCCAGTGCCACAACCACCCGTTCGACCGCTGGACGATGGACGACTACTACGGGTTCGCCAGCTTCTTCACGCAGATCGGGCGGAAGGGGGGCGACGACCCCCGCGAGCAGATCGTGTTCAACAGCGGCGGCGGGGAGATCAACCACCCGGTGAAGGGCAGGCCGATGCCGGCCAAGTTCCTCGGCGGGGCCGCCCCGGACACCACCGGCAAGGACCGCCGCACGGCGCTCGCCGACTGGCTGGCGTCCGCCGACAACCCGTACTTCGCCAAGAACCTGTCGAACGTGGTGTGGAGCCACTTCTTCGGCCAGGGCATCATCAGCGAAGTGGACGACGTGCGGATTTCCAACCCGGCCAGCAACGCCGAACTGCTCGACGCGCTGGCCAAGAAGTTCACCGAGTACAAGTACGACTTCAAGAAGTTGGTCCGCGACCTCTGCCTGAGCGCGGCGTACCAGCGGAGCACGCAGGCCACGGCGAGCAACGCCGGCGACACCCGCAACTTCGCCCGCGGGCCGATCCGCCGCATCCGCGCCGAGACGATGCTCGACATCATCACGCAGGTGACGGACACCAAGAACAAGTTCCCCGGCCTGCCCCTCGGTGCCCGCGCCGTGCAGATCGCCGACGGCGGTACGAGCAACTACTTCCTCACCACCTTCGGTCGGCCGATGCGTGAGACGGTGTGCAGTTGCGAAGTGCGGCTGGAGCCGACGCTGAGTCAGAGCCTGCACCTGATGAACGGCAGCACGGTGGAGCCGAAGATCCAATCGGGCGGGCTGGTGGCGAAGATGCTGGGCGAGAAGAAACCGCCGACGGCGATCATCGAGACGATGTACCTGCGGGCGGTCAGCCGCCCGCCGACGCCCGCCGAGTACGCCAAGCTGCTCGCCGTGGTGGACAAGGCCGCCGACAAGAAGCAGGCGCTCGAGGACGTGTTCTGGGCGGTGCTGAACTCGCGGGAGTTCATGTTCAACCACTGACGAGCCGCGACCGCCAGGGAGCGGTTCGGGGTGAGGGGGACACGCCGATGACGCCCCACCGATACCTGACCTCCTACGACCGCGGACATCTGACCGCTTCAGAGGTGGCCGAACGGCTCATCAACTTGGTGGCCGAACACCCGCCAGCAGACTACGGCGGAGACGTACCGGAGCCGATCCTGGACGTGATCCGACGGAGAACAGAGGTCATCCCGAATCCGGAGGAGGTCATCATCTTCCGCTTCGGACCTGGTTACGGCAAAGGCACGCCAGAGGAGCGGGCGGAACAGGAACGATACGTCGCCGGGCTGCGAACCTGGAAAGCGTACTTCGAGTCCGTCGAGCGGGTGATTCCGCCCACCGGAGAAAGGTCATGAGCCTGACCATTGAACTGCCGGCCGAGACCGAACGTGAACTGTCCGAGTTCGCCAGAGAGTCGGGCCGCATCCCCGAAGCAGTGGCCGCCGACCTGATCGAGCGGCACCTCGCTCTAAAGACGATGGACGAGATTCTCGCCCCGTTCCGCAAGCAGGTGGCGGAAAGCGGGATGACGGAAACGGAGTTGGACGCCTTCTTCGGTGAGGTTCTCGAAGAGGTCCGACATGAACGATCCGCCTGTTAGCCCGACGCGCGAGCGAGGGGCTAACCGCTCACGCGGACGATCCGGAGGCGACGGGCGGCGTTGACCTCACTGACTTTCGGACGGGTGACTGGCCCCTCGCTCGCGCGTCGGGCTA
>JANNQE010001271.1:0-1758 GCA_031441625.1 Planctomycetia bacterium | reverse complement strand
CCCCCCCCGCCCCGCCGGGGGGGGTTTTTTTTTTTGTGTCGTCGGTGGTTCCCTCTCCCCTCGCCACGCCGGGGGCCCGGGGGGGGGGGGCCCCCGCCCCCCCCCCCCCCCCCACGACTCTGGCTCACGCGCCGTACTTGCCCAGGCGGCCGGCGTGGGCCATCGCCCACAGCATCAGGTGCTTCGCCGGGAACTGCCCCAGGCCGCCACCCCGACACTGCGCCTCGCCGAACTTCGTGAACCCGTCCGGCCGGCACAGGTCGCCCGCGATCACCGTCGGCACCGGGTGCCAACTGTGGCTCTTCATCTTGCTCGGCGTGCTGTGGTCGCCCGTCACGATGAGCACGTCCGGCTTGAGCGCCCGCACCTGCGGGATGACGGCGTCGAACGCTTCGGTCTTCTTCACCTTCTCGGCGAAGTTGCCGTCCTCGCCCGTGCTGTCGGTGTACTTGTAGTGCAGGAAGAAGAAGTCGTAGTCGGCCCACGCGGTCTTGAGCCGCTCGGCCTGGCTGTCGAGCGTGTCGCCGGCGTCGAGGATGTCCATGCCCACCAGCCGGGCCAGCCCCTTGTACATCGGGTAGACGGCGATGGCGGCGGACTTCAGCCCGTACACTTCGTGCATGGTCGGGATGGCCGGCTGCTTGGCGAACCCGCGTAGGGTGAGGCCGTTCGTCGGGGCGTCGGCCTCCAGCACGTCGTTGGCTTTGGCGATGAACTCGTTCACGATGCCGGCGGTCTTCTGGCTCGCCGCGTCTTTCCCGTCGGCCTTGAGAGGGGGCACGCCCACCGCCTGCGGGTCGGTGTCGTTCACCCGGTCGCCCAGCCCGTCCGCGCGGAACACCACCACGAAGCGGTGCTCCTTCACCGGCTCGACGAACACCTCCGCCCCGCCCACCGTGATGGTGCGGAGCTTGTGGACGATCTCCTTGCACCGCTCGGTGGACGGGCGACCGGCGCGGCGGTCGGTGATCTTGCCGTCCGCGCCGAGGGTGCAGAAGTTGCCGCGGATGCACACGTCGCGGGCGGTGACGGGGAAGTTGATGCCGAGGGCTTCGAGGATGCCGCGGCCGATACGGTATTCGAGCGGGTCGTATCCGAACAGGCCGAGGTGGCCGGGGCCACTGCCGGGGGTGATGCCGGGCAGCACGGGGGTACTCAGCCCGCACGTGCCGACGCGGGCCAGTTCGTCCAGGTTGGGGGTGTTGGCGGTCTCCAGTTCGGTCTTGCCGCCGGGGGTCAGCGGCAGCCCGCCGAGGCCATCGGCCACCATCAGGACGATCTTGGTGCGGGACTGTTCGCGCAGTTCACGGATCAGGTCGTGCGTGTTCATGTGGTCTCATCGGGGCAGCGGTTGACCGTGCGGCGTGTTATACCCGCCGGCTGTTCGGTCGGCGCGTCGGTTTCGGGTGTGTGTTGCTCGGCACCCGGATTGTGAAGGAACTACGAGTTACGCAGTTGGGGACACCCGTTCATGCCCCACCTCTCCCCGCCCATGGGTCTCTACACAAGTTGTGGGTTGTGGGACACTGTCCCGCATGACCTCGCCCTCCCGCCTCTCGAACCGCGGCTGCAAGCCTGTTACCTGGCCCTGGTGAACGGGTTGCAACGCGGCGGGCGGTCGGCCACCCCCGCCCGCGCCGACGACGCGCCGCCGCCCGACGCGGCCACCCTGGCCGCCTCCTTCGCCCAGAAGTTGTGGCGGTTCACCACCAACGACGCCGTCCCCTCCGCGGCCCTCATGACCCCCCTCCTCCAGTC
>JANNQE010001270.1:0-6362 GCA_031441625.1 Planctomycetia bacterium | reverse complement strand
GCCGCCGCGGCCGAGTTCGCTCATCACCTCGAACCCGCCGAACTCCTCGCCCGGTTGCGGGTAGGTGGCCGACCGGCGGTACGGGGTGGGGGTGTGGCCCAGGTTGGCGGTGTCGGCGTCCACCGCGGACGCGGCGGCAGGCGCGGCCGACGGCCGGTTCACCTGCATGGTCGGGCTGTAGTCGGCGTCGCGGGCCATCGGGGGGGTACTCAACAGGGGGTGAACGGGGGTTGGGCGGGGGCGGGCGGTCACATCAGCCAGGCGTAGTAGCTCTGGGCGTAGGTGAACCAGTCGAACGTGGTGGGGTCCGACGGGCCCCGCGCCGCGCCGGTCGTCTGCGTCGGGTCGCACGGGGCGGTCAGGCCGATGGGGTCGGTGGTGGCCAGGTACTTGGCGTCCACGCTCACCCCGACCGCCCCGCGGACGGCCACCGTGTATTCGCCGGGGGCGAGCACCGTCTGGTCGGAGGCTGTCTGCCCGGCGTCGGCGGCGAGGCTGAACACCGGCTGGCGGTTGGCGTCGTAGACGGTGAGCGTGGCCGGCCCGCTGGCCGTCAGTTGGAACAGGATGCCCTGACTGGTGGACACGTTCAGCGTCTGGGCGAACACCGGCTGTTGGGCGGAGAACGTGCCGGCCGACACGGAGGTGAGCGTCACCGCGGTGTCGCGGAAGTCGACCCCCATGTGATACCGCTCGCGGCCGGCCCACGTGGTCGGGGCGGCCGACGATACGGAGATGTAGTACGTCGCCCCCCGCGGCACATTTCGCACCTGAAGGATGGCCGCCACGCCGTCTTGCATGAGCACCTCGCCCGCCACCACCTTGCCGCCCCCGTCGCGGACGGTCACGTGCGGGGCGACCCCGCCGACGGCCGTGCCCACGTACAACTCCATCACCCCACCGTCCTTCTTCTCCTTCGTCCGCACCTTGTACACGTCCACGTCGGTCGAGCTGCCCAGGTGACCGATGCCGGCGAAGTCCCACCGCCGGTCGGTCGTGTCCCGGCTGCTGCCGAGAACCGTCGCCGTCCAGGTGGTGTCGTTCGTGCCGACGCCGACCGCCCAGTCGGTCACGCTCGTCAGCAGCCCGCTCGCCGTCTGGAAGGCCGCGTCGGTCGTGCTGAACAGGGTGCTGACGACCTGCGCCGGCTTGCCGTACAGGGCTTGAACCGCGCTCACGTCGGAGACGGCCAGCTGCGTGCGGCGGGCGGTGTACCCGGCCATGACTGACGCCGGGTCGTCGCTCCCCGGCAGCCCGAGGGTGTGCCCGATCTCGTGCAGCAGCACGGTGGTCAGGTCGTACGCGCCGGCCGACCCGTCGGTGTCGAACGCCTTGGTGCTGTTCAGCACGATCTCGCCCGCCCACCCGCTGGCCAGGTCGAACGGGTTGGCCACGGCCAGCACATTGTCGGAAAGCGGGCGGGCGGTGATGCGGATGTCGCCCACGAACGGCGACCCTTGCACCGGGCCGGGGGTGCCGACCGCCCGCCCGTCGTCGGGCACCACGGTGGCGGTCAGGTTGGTCACGCTCGTCCACTCCTGGAACGCGGTGCGGACGGCAGACTGCCACTCCTGCTCGGTCGCCCTCTGTCCGAGTGTTGCGAACAGAGTCGAGCCGACAGAGGCCACCTCGGTGCCGTCCGGCGCGAAGCTGACGGTCAGGTTCGGATCGATCCACGTGTTGCCGAACACCGCCGGCACGGTGCGGTCTTCGACCCGTTCAAGGTGCAACTTGGGCGAAGCGGTCATCGCGTCCTCCGGTCTGAATGAGCCGCCGGCCGGGGACACGGCCGACGGGGTGGTGGTGGGAAACCGACTCGTAATCAATCCGTCGCGGCGAGCGACTTCAGCAGCTTGGTCAACTCCAGCAGGCGGTCGAACTCGCCCCGCCCGCGGAGCGGGTCGAGGTCGCCGTCGGTCGGCAGGTGTTCGTACCCGAACCCGCCGGTGAGGGCGGCCGACAGGTGCTTGAGGGCGAGCGGGGCGTACTTGGCGTCGGCCTTCGCCGCCAGGGCGTACACGCACGCCACCCGGTATCGAATCGGCGGGGCGTTGCTCAGTTCGGCGGCGCGGTCGGCATCAGCCACCGCCTCGGCCGTCTTCCCGCAGCGGGCCAGGTAGACGGCCCGGCTGACGAACGCGAGCGGGGCGTGCGGGGTGCGATCCAGCAGGCGGCCGAGGGTTTCGACGGCGTCGGCCGGCTTGTTCAACACTTCGGCCTGCACGTAGGCCTCGTGTTCGAGGGCGGCGGTGCTCAGCGGGTCGAGTTCGGCGGCGGCGCGGAAGTCCTCCAGCGCGGCCTTCGGGTCGGCCTTCCGGCGGGCCACCCCGCGGGCGATGAAGTCGGCGGCGCTCCGCGGCTCGGCCTTCAGCCCCTCGGCGCGGTCGGCGGCGGCCCCCTTGCGGTCGCCCTGCTTGTCGCGGACCAGCGCCCGCAGCAGCCACGCGCGGGTCGGCGGGCGGGTGCCGCCCAGCAGGTCGTCCAGGTCGGCCGCCGCGTCGGCCAGTTGGCCGAGCTGGTGCCGCAGTTGCGCCCGCAGCAGTCGGGCTTCGGTGAAGTCGGGGTCGAGTTCGACGGCGCGGTCGGCGTCGAGCAGCGCCTGCGGGCGGCGGGTGACGGGGTCGGCCTTCCACAACCGGTCCGCCAGCACCGCGCGGAAGTAGTGGCCGGGGGGGTACCGCGGGCGGAGGGCGATGCCGGCGCTGTACGCCAGGAACGCCTCCTCGTCGGCCCCGCACTCGGTGTGTGCCCGCCCGAGCAGGAACCACCCGCCGGCGTCGTCCGGGTGCGCGCGGCAGTAGGTGAGCAGATCGGGCAACGACTGCCGGAATTTGCCGGCCGCGTGCAACTCGGCCGCCCGCAGCACCGGCAGGCGGTCGGAGTGTTGGGCCTGGTCGGCCAGCCGGTCCCACGCGGCCGTGTCCCGCTCGGGCAGCCCGCCCACCTGCGCCAGCAGGTACGCCAGCTCGCCCGCCCGCGCGGTCAGCCGCTCGCGGTCGGACGCCAGCATGAGCTGGTACTCGGGCCGCTCGGCCCAGCGGTCACCCAGGCGGGCGGTGAGCGTGTCGAGTGCCCGCCGCCCGGCCTCTTTCCCGCGGGCCACCAGCTCCGGGTTGCCGTTGTGTGCGGTTAAATACTGCTCGGCCGGCCCGTGCAGGCGGTCGAACTCGTCCGCCACCGCCCGCCCCTCTTCGGCCTGCCGGGCCACCTTGTTCCGCGCGCCCGCCAGCTGTGTCCACCCTGTGCCGGCCGACGCCGCCAGCCGCACGCCGGCGACGGCCGCCGCCACCACCGGCGGGGAGGTCAGGCGGGGGTTCCGCTTCGCCCACTTCACCAGCCGCTCGTGGGCCGACGGGTTGGCCGCGTGCCGCAACGGCCGCGCCGACAACTGCCGCTCCAGGTCGTCCATCAGATCGCCGGCCGTCTGGTACCGCTTGGCCGGGTCGGCCGCCAGGCACTTGTGGATGATCGCCTCCACCGCCGGGCTGATCGCCCAGTTGCCCCCGCGGAGCCGCGGCAGCGGCCCCAGGCGGTCGGCCAGCAGGCGGGCGGGCAGGTCGGTCGGTCGCACCTTCGGCATGGGGAATGGCAGGCGGCCGGTGAGCAGTTGGGCGAGCATCACGCCGAGGGCGTACAGGTCGGTGCGGCCGTCCACGGGGGCGTCGCGGCCGACCATCGCCCGCAGTTGCTCGGGCGACATGTACGGCAGCGTGCCGCCGCGGTTCGCCCGCCCGTCCGTCGGCCCGACGGCCAGGTTGAAGTCGAGGATGAGGGGCAGCCCGTCGTCGGCCAGCAGCACGTTCGCCGGCTTGATGTCGCGGTGGACGATGCCCCGCTCGTGCGCGTGGGCCAACCCGGAGGCGATGCCCTGCCCGAGCCACAACACCGCGTCCACGTAGCTGAGCGCCCGCAGGCGGGCCAGTTGCGGCACGGCCGCGCTCACCACCGGCGGGGTGCTCACCGCTTGCAACGGGGTGTGCCCGGCCGACTTCGCCTGCGTGGTGTCCCGTCGCGCCCACAGGGTGCTCACCAGGTGGTCGCCGGACAGCGGCGGCGCTTGCAGCGAGTCGAGCGAGGTACACAGGTCGGCGAGCGTCACGCGGCCGTAGAAGGGCATGCACACCGCCACCATCCCGCGGGCCTTGTGGACCGAGTGGATGGGCATGATGTGCGTGTGCTGAAGCCGGGCCAGGTTCTGCGCCTCGGCGTCCGGCCCGATGGTCACCTTGAGGGCCACCGGGCGGTCGGCCAGCTCCCGCTGGCGGGCCAGGAACACCACCCCGAACCCGCCGCGGCCGATCTCCTGCGCCAGTTCGAACCCGAACAGCTCGTCGCCCACCTGGGGCAACTGCGGCCGGTCGGCCGGCGCGGGCGTGGACGACATATCCGACAGCCAGGGCGTGTCGGACGACTCCGCCGCCGCCGCTGACATCGGTTCGATGGGCAGCACCTGGGTGAGTTCGTCCACGGCTCGGAGGGAGGTCGGCATGGCGTGCGTGGACCCGCCGGGGAGGGCGGGCCTGTGGGGGCGGTTGCACACGGAACGTAACCCATGCGACGACGAATTGACGGGCGACGTGTCGGAGAAAGCCGCGATTATTGGCCGGTTCAGGACTTCCGCTCAGGCCGGTGTGAAAGTCAGGTGGCGAATGAGGGCCGGCCGGAACCGAGTGATTCCGGACGGACACAGCGCTCCGCTACCGGCGCGCACGGGTGATAGCGTTTCGACGACCGCCGGCCGGGTGAGGTCGGCCCTCTCACCCCGCGGCGCGCTCCCGGCCCCCTTGACCCGTACCCCCGGTGGCGCGTACTATGCCGGCGAGCGTGTGGCGTTGTGCCCACGCGGAAAGTCCCCGCCGGGCGCGATTGCCCCGGCGAGCAGGAGAATCGACCATGCGTCACGCCTGTCGGCGCGGATCGCGCCACCCCCACGCCTGCCAGTTCGAACCCCACCCCCACCACCACGACTGGGCCGGCCACGGCTGCGGTCCCCGCGGAGCGTGCGACATGCCCCGGCACGGCCACCCCGGCCACCACCACGACGACGAGGGGGCCGGTGCGTTCGGCGTCCGCCGCCCGCTCCGCTTCCTCGCCCACAAACTCGACCTGGACGAGAAGCAGGTGACGGCCCTCGCCCGCACCCTCGACGAGCTGAAGACCGAGCGGGCGCAGGCGGCGGTGGACGACCGC
Source organism: Planctomycetia bacterium (assembly GCA_031441625.1). Taxonomy (GTDB): domain Bacteria; phylum Planctomycetota; class Planctomycetia; order Gemmatales; family Gemmataceae; genus JALHQU01. Next base: position 1,172 of record JANNQE010001270.1, on the reverse strand, counting down.
CGGTCGCTGGCCGAGTTCGCGGACGCCGTGAGCGGCGAAGCGTTCGACGCGGCGAAGGCCGCGAGCGGCGGCGACCGGCGGGTGCAGACGGCCGCGCGGATGCGGGAAGCGGTGGTGAAGGCGCTGGGCGACATTCACGCCCTGCTGAACGCCGACCAGCGGGAGCAGTTGGGGTATATGCTGCGGACGGGCGTCCTGGCGGTGTGAACGCCACCCCGCCCTCGCGCGGGAAACGCACACGGGGGGGGCGCGAACCGTTCGCGCCCCCCCCGTGTGCGTTTCCCATCAGTCCCCGTTCTACCACCCCTTCGGCTGCGGCTCTTGCAGGTGCAGACGCGGGCCGTTCGGCTGCGGGCGGTGGCCGCCCTGGAAGGCGGGGAAGCCGCCGCGGATGTGCGGGCCGACCTGCTGCCCGGTGGTGCTGGCCGGGGCGTGCGTCAGGTGGATCACGTCCTTCGGGGCGTCGTTCATCAGCTTGCCATCGGCCATCTCGATGACGCGGTCGGCGTAGCTGAGCAGCCGCGGGTCGTGCGTCACCACCAGCACCGTCGAACCGTGCTGACGGGCCACCCCGTGCAGCAGTTCGATCACCTGCTGGCCGTTCTCCCAGTCCAGGGCACTGGTCGGCTCGTCGGCGAACAGGAAGCTCGGGTTCTTCACCAGCGCCCGCCCGATGGCCACCCGCTGCTTCTCCCCGCCGCTCATCTGCGCCGGCCGCAGGTGCAGTTTCTTGCCCAGGCCCAGTTGCGAGAGCACCGTTTCGGACCGCTTGCGGGCCTCGCGGGCGCTCACCCCTTCGCCCCACCGCAGCACGATTTCCAGTTGCTCGCGGGCGGTCAGGGCCGGGAACAGGTTGTACCCCTGGAACACATAGCTACAGTGCTTGAGGCGGAATCGCTCGAGTTCGAGTTCGCTCATCCGCCAGATCTCCTGCCCGAGGGCCGACACCCGCCCGTCGCACGGCCGCAAGAGGGCCGACAGCACCGCCAGCAGGGTGGTCTTGCCGCTCCCGCTCGGCCCCATGAGCAGGTTCATCTCGTTCGGCCGCAACTCGACCGACACGCCTTGCAGGGCGAACGTCTTGTTGGTGCCCGCGCCTAAGCTGCGGAGCAAATGGTGGCCGATGAGCGACGAGGCGGTTCGGATTATGGCGGCTGGCGCTTTCGGGGTGT
>JANNQE010001269.1:0-6441 GCA_031441625.1 Planctomycetia bacterium | reverse complement strand
GGCGTAATCGCCTGCCAGAACAAGACTTGCGGCGGCGTGACAATTTGGGCAAATGACGCCGCATAGCGAGGCGAATCCTGCCCAAACTCAACCTTGGCAAGCTGTTGCGACACCCACTGCCAAACTACCCGCGCTGTAGTGTTAGGGGGCGGACGGGCGAGGGCAATGAGGACAACAGGCGTCTCAAGAGGTGAAGGCCTTACGAGTTACGCAGTTGGCCGTTTTCTGGGAGTTTGGGTAAGTGAGATCCTTACCCACATTGCCCCGACGCATCCAGATTCCGGTCAGAACTGGCTCGCTGGGGCCAACTGCGTAACTCGTAGGCCTTTCTTTTTCAACGATCCGACACTGAGCTAAAACGAAGGGGAACGCAGAGACGCCGTAAGTGACTCTCCTGATTGCAGTTACGGAATAACTTCCGCGCAACTCCTTTCAGGCAAATCTTTTGCGGAAATGCTCAAAACCGCTGCTTTCTAGCTCAGTGTCGGATCGTTGTTCTTTTTTACCCGTCGGACACGAACCCTCGCCCGGGTCGAGCGGCGGTGACGGGTTGCCAGTGGCTACTTCGACGGCGGTTCGGGCGACTCGCACACCGACCAGGCGGCCCAGTAGTACGGGTGGGCGTTGTCGCGGGAGGTGCTCTTCTTCTTGCGGAAGTCGAGTTGGGCGGCCCGCACGGCCGCCGCGGGTGACAGCCCGTCGGCGAGCAGGCGGGTGTAGAAACGGTTGAGGAGATCGCGGGTGGCCGACGGACTGACCTTCCAGACCGCCGCCACCGACCCGCGGCAGCCGGCCACCTGGAACGCCCGCTGCACGCTCACCGCCCCTTCGCCACCCACCGGCTTTCCGCCGGCCGACTGGCAGGCGGTGAGGACGGCCATTTCGGTGCGGCCGAGGTCGAGTGCGGTCAGGCGGTCGGCGGTCAGGGTGCCCTTCTGGGGCGACTCGTTCGCGCCGGCAAAGGCCACCCCGAACGCCGCCCCCGGGTGGGCGTCGGCCGCACTCGTCGGCCGTTGGAACCCGTGGGTGAACAGGTCGATGTGGGTGGCCAGCGGGGCGGCCGAGAGGAAGGCGTCCGCGGTGGCCTTGTCGCCCTGGAACTCGTCGACCTCCGCGGTCGATCCGTATCGGCCTTGGAACACGCTCTTCGCGTGCGTGGCGTGATCCCGGCTCGCGTCCTCGAACGGCTTGTCGAGCAGTGGGACCAGCGGTTTCGTCACGGCATCCTTCCCCCCCACCTCGACCGCTGACACGGACAGCAGCCGCGGGACCGGGGGCGTGGTGGGGCGTGCCGCGGGCGACAAACCCGGCACCGGCAGGATGGCGACTTCGCACTCGTCGATCAGCATGGCACCTTCCGCCTTGCCGGGGAAGACGGTGAACGGGAACCCGGCGACCGGCCCGGCCGGGCTGACGTACAGCCGCCACGGCTTCTTGCTCGGCGGTGGCGGTGCCGCCCGCCCGACGGCCTTGGCCAGTTTTTCCCACACCCGTTCCGACACCGTGCGGGTGAGCGGCTCCAGGGCGGCACAGTCACACTTGCCCGGATCCTCCACCGCCTTGAGCCACTTGTTGACCGCCGACTCGATCTTTGCCGACTCGCCGAGGAACACCAGTTCGCACCCGTTGCGGCCGACCACGAAGGCGGCCAACTGTTCGGCCCCCTTCTTCACCGCCCGCCCGCCGCCGTTCCCCACCGCCGACGGGCTGTACAAGGTGAACGGGTGGAAGTCGATGAGCACCGCGTCGGCCGGCAGTCGCGCCCGCACGTCGGCCGGCGTCCAGCGGGTGAAATCCAGTTCGCGGGCCGTCCCGTTGGTCATCTCGTCCAACCGGCGGACCAGCGTCTCGCACCGCCCCTCCACCTCCGAGCGGCGTTCGGCGTCGGCCGGGTCGAGGTCGGACGCCGGCAGCGAGGCCAGTTGCCCGAGGGCGTCGGCCAACTGGCCTTTCACCCGATGGGCCTCCGGTTCCGTCGTCGCCCTCAGCCGCCGCTCCCACACCAGGCGGGCGTAGGCGGTGCCCTTCCACGGGAGCACGGCCGCGTACGCCCGTTCGGCCAACTCGGGGGTGACGCCGGGCAGGGTGTGGTGAAAGCTCAGGTAGGCGTCGGTGTACTTGGCGAACACGCCGAGCATCTTCAGGTGCTCGGCCTCGGACTGGCCGGCGGCATACCGGCCGAGCACGTCGCGGGCGATGACGATGGCCTCGCGGAGCTTCCGCTCCACCCGCTCGGGCGTCTTCAGCTTCTCCCCCAGTCCGCCGAACGGGGACGAGGTGAGGGCCAGCCGCGCGTCCAGGTACCCCTGGTTGAGCAGCACGGTGGCGGTGGCCAAGTGCGTCGGGCCGACCGTGTTGAGCAGCAGCGGGTGGGCCTGGTCGTAGCACTCTTTCGCTCGCGCGTGGTCTCCCGCGTCCCGGAACGCCGACCCCAGGTTGATGAGCAGTTGCGCGCGGGGCAGGTCGAGCAACCCGTCGGCACCGGCGAGCGCTCGCTTCAGCAGGTCGCCCGCCTTCCCCTTCTCCCCGTCGCGGATCAACTGGCCGGCCAGCCGTGCCCCTGCCTTGAGGTACAGTTCCGTCTCCTCGGCGGTCGGCCCGCTCAGGGTGGCCAGCACCCGCTCGTTCCACCCGCGGGCGGCGTCGAAGTGCCGCTTCTGCTCGCCCGTCGACACCGGAAGATCCTCGCCCAGCCCTTCGTGACACAGGGCCAGGTGGGACATGGCCCGGGCCACGTCCCGCCGCGGGGTGCCGGGCGTCCGTTGACGCAATTCGACGACCGCCGTGAAGTCGGCGAGGGCGTCGGCGTACTTCCGCTGCTGGTACCTGACCGACCCGCGGGCGTGTCGCACGTCGGCCTTCAGCCCGTCGCCCAAGGTGGCGAAGTCGGCCCCGGTCGCCGCCCGCTCGAGCACCCGCTCGGCCGCCTGCGGGTCAGCGTCCTTGCCGGCGGTACGGTTGCGGATGGCCTGGGCGTGTTTGAGTGCTTCCCGGACGGGGTATCCGGCCCGCGCGGCCGCCACCGCCGCGGCCGCCTCGTCCCGCTCCGTGCCGCCGAGCAGTTGGACCGCCCGTGCCAAATCGTCCGTCGCGTCGGTGTACAAGGCCACCCGTTCCGCGGCGGATCCACGGTCGGCGTGCCGAAGGCCCGCCCGCCCGGCGAGGAGCGACAGCCGCCCGTCGAGCGTGTCCGCCCGTCCGCTCCGCAGGGCGAGCGCCGCCCGCGCGGTGGCGACGGCGGCCGCGTCCTGTCCGCGGTGGTGCTGCCCCCGCCCCACCCGGAGCAAGCATTCGGCCTCCAGGTCGGCCGGCCCGTTCGCCGCCCGACACCTCTCCAGCGCGCGGGCGGCCATCTGCTCGGCCTCGGCCGGGTCGGTCTGCCGGTCGGCGTCGGCGAGCAACTGATGAACTTCGGCGTAGGGGGTGGTGGGCAGGGGTGCCGGTTCCGCTGCCGGCTGGGCGGAGAGGGCGAGAACCGCCCAGATAGCTCCGCTGAGGGCGAGGGCGACGAGGAGGACACCGGCGAGAAAGGCGACGGGCAAAAAGTGGTGGCGACCCATGGGCGAATCCTACGGCGGGGTGGCGCGGACGATTTGCAGTTCCTCCATGCTATACCAGGGGAAGCGTTCACCCAAACGCGCCGGCAGGCGGACGCGAACGACGGCCGGCGTGTCGCGGGTGAACGCCGACAGCACCTCCTCCGGGTCGGTCGGCGCGACCACGACGAACACCGACACCAGCACTTCGCCCTTCGGCACGCGCAGGTCGATGGCCCGCTCGGCGTTCGCGTCCACCCGCTCGCTCGATTCGAGTACGGTGCCGGTCCCGGACGCCCCCACCAGCAGCACGCGGGCCACCCCCTGGAACGGCGCACGAACCCTCACCTCCACCTGATCGCCGCTGACCCGGAACCGCCCGCTCTCGTCCTTCGGGTAGTACGGCACGTCGCCGCCCCCGGCGACGGACGGGCGGCGGACCTCGGCCGCCGCCGGCAGCCGGCCCAGCTTGGCCTCCGGCGGAGGGGGCTGTTGGCCCATCTGCAGCCCGAGGCCGAACGCCACGGCAACCGCCGCCGCCGTCCCGAGGCCGCCGGCCAACACCCACCACTGCCGTCGGGAGGGGGTGACGGTCTGGGGTTCGGCGGCTGGCGGGGCCACGGCCGCCCCGTCCGAGAACACCCACTCCCAGTCCATGCCGAACGGGTCGTGGACCGGGGGCAGCTCGGGCGGGGATACCGGCGGCCGGGCGTCGAGACCTGCGAACAGGGCTTTGGCCTCGTCCGACCCGTACCACGCCTCCGCCTCACGGAGTGAAAACGACATCGGCAACCCCCTCATATGCGGCGACTAGGTGCGCGGCGTACAGGCAGTACGCCCGTTGCCACTCCCCGAGCGTCTGGCGAACGAAATCAGGACTTTCGACTCGGGGGAAGCGGAGGCGAACGTAGGCCAACACCTCTTTCACAACTTTCACAACGGCGTCCGACCCGTCCTGGAACCGCCCGACCAGCAGATCGGCCCGCGGATGCCGCCCGGCGTACCAGAGGCAGGCGAACTGCTCGCGGGTGATGCCCTCTCGCTCCAACCCGCAGTCTTCACGCGCGATCTGTTGCAGCGTGTTGGCCACCGCCATCCACACCGCGGTTCGTTGCAGGCGGAACACTTCGCCAGCGTTCCGCCGGACGACGAACGTGACCGCCCCGAACACCCGCCACGCCGGGAGTGACGCGATGGGGGTAGCTAGCCACCGTTCCAAAACCTCCCGATGCCCTCCGACGAACCCGAGTTGACTGGACAGGTGGTCCAACAACTGTCTTAGAGGTACCTCACGCTCCGTTGCGGCCGTTGCTGCGACACGCTCGTTGACGTTCTCCAACACCCGGCACCACTGTACCTCCGCCACCCCGTGCAGCAATCGGTCGCGGATGCGAACCTGATATCTGCGGTCAACCACCCCCAGTAGTTCCCGCTCCCGTTCGGCGGCAACGGCCCAACTCTCGTGCAGCCACCTATTCGGTGGTGGCGGTTCGACCGCTCCGCTCTTCATGGCTGTTCTCGAAAGCGGTGGTGCGGGGCGATACCGGCGATCGGGTTCGTCGGCACCGTGCGGGGATCGGCCGACGGCCCGACCTCCACCCCCCCTCGATTTCAACACAAACCCGACGACTGCTACATTTTACGCACCGCCAGGCGACTCGTCCGGGCACTCCGTTCGGTGTTTTGAACGAAGACGGGAACGGCATTCCGCGGCCGTTCACGTCACATTTCAGCCTTCTCGGCCCTCACATTTGACCCGCTTTCTCCGGCCGAGAAGATTGGTTTCCCAACCCACCAGCCGCCGTGAGGCGGTGTCGGTGGTTCGCCGCCGCACACGGGTTATCGACCGCCAGGTGTGAATCCGGGAGCGGGGGCGCTACACCACTGTCGTCGACAAGGTGCATGATGGGGCTGTCGGGGAGGGAGGACGCGAACCCGAACCGGCGGGTGACGGATCACGCCAACTCGGTCGGCACGGAGGTGAACTCGCGGGCACACAATTTCTCTGAGGTGCGGTATGCCGAAACGCCGTGTGACGAAAGTGACCCTCACTGCACTGCTGCTTCTGATCGGCGGCATCGCCGTCGACCAGTGCGCGTTCGAGGGCAAGTGGCTGGCGAAGGCCGCGCGGGTGGTCGTCGACGCGTGTACCGCCGGCCGGGACAAGATCCGCGACCAGGCAACGAAAGACATGATCGACGAGTACACGACTCGGGAGCAAGTGCTGAAGGAGCGGAGGATCCGGAGCGAGGCGGCCGTGCGGTCGAAGCAAGAGAGCGGGGCGCCGTCCGACGAGGTGAAAGTGTTGAAGGACAGCCTGGACCAGACGCTGGCCGAACTGGACGTGGTTCAGACGAAGTTGCGGCGGCTCCTCCAGGGTGAGCTGGATGCCCAGCGGGCGCGGGCGGAACTGGAGTGGGACGTCGAGCGGGGCCGGTCGGCCGAGCGACAGTGGCTCATCGCCGAGAAGGTGATCCTGGTGGAAGAAGTGGCCGCCAAACTGCGAACGGACGAGAAGGAGGCGAACGTTCGCAAGTCCGAGCAAGCCGCCGCCGCGGACGCGGCCGCCCGCCACGAGGCGATGACGAAACAGGTGGCGCGGCAGGTGAACTGGCTGTTCGACCGGGCGGACCGACTCGACCTGGCGTCGCTCGACCGGCACAGCGCGGTGCGGGTCGACGCGGCCGCTCTGAGGCTGCGTCGGCTGTCGGCCGCCGTGCCGAAGGGCGGTTTCACCGTGCGTAATCGGTCACACCCCGGCGAGTAGCAGTGGTGCGGGTCGCCGAGCGAAGTGGGCTTCGACGGCGGCGGTCACGAACGCGAACACGTTCCGCTTCTGCTGCCGACACGTCTCGATCACGCTCAGCATCGTCTCCACGAACCGGCTGCCCCGCTCGCTCTGGGT
>JANNQE010001268.1:0-1585 GCA_031441625.1 Planctomycetia bacterium | reverse complement strand
GCGCTCGAGACGAAGGACGAGATCCCGGTCGTTGAAGCTCATCACAGCCCCGAAGGGGCGACAGCCAATAGCCCAGGGTGTGAACCCTGGGTACTCATTGGCACGCCCGAACACGGGAAGAGCGTGGACGCCGACCCACGGATAGTCTACGCTCGACACCCGGTATCGAAAACGGCGCGGACTCCTCCCCTTCGAGTGCCACCATGCGAACCGTACTCAGCATCTTTTTCGTAACCTTCGCCGCCGTCGCGTACGCCGACGAGCCGAAACTGACCGACGCACCGAAGCCGCCGGACGGGTTCCCCAAGTTCAAAGTGCAGGAGATCGACGCCGGGCTGAAGATCGGGTACGCGGTCATCACCACCGACATCGACGGCGACGGCAAGCCCGACATCGTCGTCGTCGATCAACACAAGGTGGTGTGGTATCAGAACCCGACGTGGAAGAAGCGAGTGATCCTCGACGGCAAGACGAAGCCGGACAACGTGTGCGTCACGGCCCTCGACATCGACGGGGACAAGTTGCCGGAGTTGGTGGTCGGGGCCGGGTGGAAGCCGTTCGACACCAAGAACCCCGGCACCCTGCAATGGCTGAAGCGGGGCAAGACGCTGGACGACGAGTGGACCATGCACGCCATCCCGTGCGACGAGCCGACGGTCCACCGAGTGCGGGCCGTGGACCTCGACGGCGACGGCAAGCCGGAAGTGGTCATGGCCCCGCTCATGGGTCGCGACGCCACCAAGGAGAAGAACTGGATGGATGGCCGCCCGGTGCGGATCGTGGCGTACAAGGTGCCGGCCAAAGACCCGGAGAAGGCCGAGAGCTGGAAGCCGGAGGTGATCTCGGACAGTCTGAACGTGGTGCACAACTTCTGCGAGGTGAAGGCGGGCGACCTGAAGGGGGCGAAGCTGTTCGCCGTCAGCTACGACGGGCTGCACAAGCTCACCCGCGACGGCAAGGGGGCGTGGGCGACGGTGCGGGTGGGCGAGGGGGACCAGGCGAACCCGAAGGGCAGCCGCGGGGCGAGCGAGGTGGCCGGCGGCGAGCACGCCACCGCGGAGGTGACGGGCGGCGAGGCCCGCACCGAGTACCGCACCCCGGACCAGTTCGTGGCCACAGTGGAGGCGTGGCACGGGAACGCGGTGGTGGTGTACTCCCGCCGGGGGGACGAGGCCGACGGCACCCTCTGGAAGCGCCAGGTGATCGACGACCAACTGCGGTGGGGGCACGCCGTCAAGTTCGCCGACTTCGACACCCCGCCCGTCCGCGGCCCGTACACCCGCACCGACACCCTAGTCGTCGGCGTCCGCGACAACCCGACGAAGGACGACAAGTTCAAGGAGCAACGTGGTGTGCGGCTCTACCGCTTCGACGCGAAGGCCAAGAAGTGGGAGCGCTATATCCTGGAGGACGGCGGGGTGGCGGTGGAAGACCTGACCGTGGCCGACCTGAACGCCGACGGCAAGCCGGACATCGTCGCCGTCGGCCGAGCGACTATGAACGCCCGCATTTACTGGAACCAGGGGAAGTGACCAGTTCCTGGGCGAAGGGCGCGACGTGAGTCCGCCGGTGTGATTCAGCACCG
>JANNQE010001267.1:0-2284 GCA_031441625.1 Planctomycetia bacterium | reverse complement strand
CGGGTGACGGCCAAACTCGGTCGGGCCACAGGACCGGAGGAGTGTCTGGTGGTGACCCGCGAACTCCAGGGCGACGGGACGTCCAAGCACGACTACCACCTGGGGTTCGCGCGAGGGGAGACCGTGGCGTTGGCGGAGTGGGCGCGGGTGGCGAAGGCGGAGCACCGGATCGAGGAGTGCTTGCAACGAGCGAAGAGCGAGGCGGGGTTGGGGGACTCTCAGGTGCGAACGTGGATCGGGTGGCATCACCACCTGACGCGGTCGCTGCTGGCCGTGTGGTTCCTGGCCGGGACCACGCGGCGGGGAAAAAATGCGGACGCCGGCGTTGACGGTGCCGCAGGTGCGGGAGTTGATCGCGAGCCGGCTGGCGGAGATGCTGGGGGACCACCAGCGGGAGACGACCTCACGCCGCGTGACGCGGTGGTTGCAGCGAAACGAGCTGGCTCGCTTCGACCGCTACCGGCAGCGTAACCTCCTGCCACCGCTGAAGAACCAGCAGCGATGTTGAGGGATACAGTCGAAGTAAGCCTCGCGGTCTGACCCGTCCCTCCGAACCAACTTCACCTCGTCCAGTCCCGACCGCGAGACGTCATCCGACCCGACCGCGAACACGAGCGTCTCTTCCCCGCGCAACCGTTTGTCGAGTCGGCCGACCAGATCCTTGTCTTTGCACCCGGCGACCAGACACACCGCCGCCCGCTGGGGCACGTCTTTCGGATAGACGATGGCGACCGACGTGACGGCCACCGCCTTCCCGTTCACCCGCCAGTCGCCGACAGCGTACTTGAACCGGGGGAGGAGCTTGGGGTCGTTCGCCGTCCGCTCCCGGAACCACTCGCGCTTCGCGTCCCACCCCTGTACCACCTCGCAGAAGCCGCCGAGGGTGCTGACGGTAAACTCCTCCTCCGGAAAGATCAGCCCGCCCACCAGCACCGGGTCGGTGTCGCCGCCCCGCTGGACCAGAAGGTCCACGGCCACCTCTCCTTCCTTCACCGTCTTCGGCGGGTCTTTCCGACGACGGAGGGTGAAGGTGTATACTCCGGCTTTGGCGGTGGTGGTTGCCCGCACCCCCACGTGATCGCCTTCATGGTCGCCGGTCATTACATAGCCGTCCTTCGCCCGGAGCGCACGGTCGGCCGCTTTGGTGCCGAACTGGGTGTAGACGTACCCCGGTCGGTCGACGGCTTTGTGCTCGCCCGGATGGCCGACACAGAACGCCTGGCTGCACACACCGGCGTAGAAGACCCGCCCGCACACTCTGCCACACACCGGCACCAGGAACAGGCCGTGCCCGTCCGCCGGCAGGTCGTCGAACAGTTGCAGCCGGACGCTGAGGGATTCGACCGGCCCGGAATGGTCAAGGTCGAGGTGTACTTCCGCCAAATGCCAGGGCATTTGCGAGTAGTCGGCGGCCGTTGCTCGCCCGACCCACGCGACCAATGCCAGCACCGCGGTCAACACCGTCCATGTACGCCGCGTCATGGAGACCTCCTGAACACAGTTTCTCGGAAGCTGATGCTAGCCCGGATTATTCACGGCCGTCATCGACAACACCCTGTCGAAGAGCACAAGCCGATGATTCTTCAGGGTTTGGGTCGCTGGACCGGTGCGGGGCAGCAAGAACGGTCTGCTCGGCGCGATACCGAAAGTCGGCGGAGGGGAGGACGTGGCCTGTCGAAACCCGCGTTCCATGACCCGGCGACCGAGGCTAACGGCCTGTCGGCGGTTCGCGTCCTGCCATCCGCGGTCACCCGGAACGATCTGCCACTTTCCTCCAACCGCCCACCATCCGGCCCACCGCGCCCAACACTGCCGCCGCGAAACCGTAGTTTGTCGCACGTCGGCACCGCAGGTCGAATGCCAGTTTCTCGCCTACGGCAGAGTCCTGACGGGGCGAAACCCGAACGTGTTGACGCGGTTCCCCGTCCCATAGTAGCCGCGGGTCGCACACCGCAGGCTGAACGGCACGTTGACGAACGAGCCGCCCCGAAACGTTGACGAACGAGCCGCCCCGAAGAAGGCGTGATATTCGTTCGTCAATTAGTAATAGCTTACTGTTCTCGATGTCCTCCGTCTGACCTGTCACATACAAAAATGCCGGATCTTCCACCCACTCCAGCGCGTTCCCCAACGTGTCGAACAGCCCCAACTCGTTCGGACGCAACTGACCCACAGGCCACGCACGTTCATCCGCGTTCTTCGCGAACCACCCGTACCGCGGTGGGCCATCGTCGTGCTGGACGACCTCGTCACGGCGCTGGAGGCAGGCGAGATCGCGGGCGCG
>JANNQE010001266.1:0-7205 GCA_031441625.1 Planctomycetia bacterium | reverse complement strand
GCGGCGGGTGTACCACGGGTTTGCGGAAATCCGCGTCCAGCGACAAGTCCTGTGCGCCAACGCCCAAGTTCATGCACCGTTCACCACGCCAACACCGGAATCATGCTGGAGTTCGCAGGATCAGGGCGATTGCACCCGGCGGTGGTGACGAGCAGCGGAATGTTCCCCACGAGTTCTTGAAGCGCCTCGAACGGGGTGTGCGTCTTGCACAGGTCGGCGAATCGGTTCGCGAACACCGTCCCGGCCACGGAGAGTAGTCCGTAGCTCAACGGAATCCACCAGCTCGGCCATACCGCGACGGGCACATTGAGGGTGAACGCTTCGCGCCCCGGTTCGGTGACGGTGATGTGCAGGATGGCACGCTTCGGGATGGGGATCTTCCCCCGCTGACGTGCTCGGAACTGAACCACCGCCGCCTCAACCTCCCCGCCCGGCACCTTGTGTTCTTCGACGGTGGTGTAGAAGGACTCCGACGCCTTCACCGATGCGACAGGTTTTCCACCGCCGGGCGTCGGGCTTTGTGGCACCACACGGACACGGACTTCCTGACCCGCACGAACATGGATGAACCGCCGCGTCATCGAGAGCGGGCGGCCTGTGGCGTCGGTGATCTCAAGCCGGGCCGGTGCCCGCCGACGGAGGTGCTCGGGTTCGGTCGAGACGACGCCAGCCCCCACGTCGAGCGGGGGAGGAACGGGGAGGGAAGTGGACACGCTATTCCCCCTTCGTCGGGGGTTCTCGCCACTCATCCACCCATGTGACCAGCGGGCGGGACACCTCTGCCAGGAACTCCCGGTACACCGTTCCGGCATTGAACCCGGAACCGTCGGCCGCTTCGACCTCAGCCTGCGCCGCTTGGTGCCACCCGGCGAACCCCATCATGGCGTGAAAGAACCCGGTGTCGTACTTCACCACCCGCACGTCTCGCTTCTGCTTCGTGCTGGCCTTCTCGTATTCCTCCCCGCTCCTGCCGTCGAGCGCCGCCTCACCGTCGGCTCGAAGGAACACCAGCGTCTTCACCGGACAGGGGTTGTCCTTGAAGTAGTCGAGCACCTTGACGAAGTTGCTCACCTTCGGTGCCCTGATTCCGAGCCACGCTGCGATGCCGATACCCGGCATGTTCTCCTCGAACCGGATCACGGTCAGGTAGCCGTACTGTTGCCGCTCCGGTTTCTTCACCACCTCGACCCACGCCCACGCTCCGTTCCCGGTCAGGCCGGTATCCCACAGGTGTTTCAGCCACCCGTCGAGCGCCATTTGGAACTCGGGGATGACGGTCGTGGTGACGGGCAGAGTGTCACCATGAGTTGCCCTTGTCGCAATGAGCTGTTCCGACCACAGCGTTTCCAGCCGGGTGCGGAGTCGCTTTGCCAGTTCTTTCGGGTCGTCTGGTGCCGCGTATACGATCTCGTCGTACCGCTTCGCCAGCGCGAGAATGCAGTTCCTCAGGTTGCGGTCTTCGCTCAGCCGTCGCAGTTCCTCTGCACCGAACGGGAAGCCGACGGGCAACCCGGTCAGGTCGAGGTGAGGGAACGCCCGCTTGATCCGGGTGGTGACGAGCGTTCCCACGACCGGCAGTTCGACCCGATCCGGCATCTCGATCCGGGTCCGAGTCGGCTTGCCGGGAAGGGATATCGGTTGTGTAAGTCGCTGTTGAGCGTATGTGTCGGCGAAGTTGTTGAGCAGTTCTGTCCAAACCGTGAGTGCTGCAAACGCCAAGACGCACACGCCGGATACTTTGTCGGTGTAGGAGGTGATACCGCGAACGAAGTCCTTATTGTTTGTGGCTTCGATCTCCGGCGTCGAACCACGCAAGTAGTCTTCCAGTTGGTCGTACACCACGACCAGCGGAATCCGGAAGGAGGCGAGCAGTTCGAGCCATGTCGCGAGCAGGCAACGACCGACGTTACCACCTTCGCGGACGTAAGCGGGCGGATCCGTTTCCCCGTTGTGCAGATCGTCGAACGGTTCTCGGTCGTCGAGCAGCGCGAGCCGAGCCAAGCGGCCGTGCAGTTCCTTCCGGAACCAGTCGGTGGCGTTCTTCGATTGGGTCTGTCCGAGGTGTTCGGTGATGACCCGTAGCGCCCGCTCGGGTGAAACTCCCGCCTGTTCGCATGCCGTCCGCAGCACGGCCGGGTCTGGCCCACCGTCCGCCAGCTCGATCAGCTTCGCAACCGCTTCCACCCGCTCCTGTGCCAGCCGTGCGTTCCCGAACTTCATGCCGACGTTTTGCCAGAGTCCTTTCGCCGGGATCAGGTCGATCTGTTGGGGCGGACTGAGCCGGCGGAGAGCTTCGGCGAACGCCCGTCCTGTCAACCGACCGGCGATGACCTTCTGGAGCCGTTCCCCTTCGCCCTTGTTGGCGAGCATGTGGTTGGTGATCTGCCACAACAGGTAGTCAATCGGGTCAGTGCCGGGGGAGAGGTGTTCGACCACTACGAACAGAGTCTCTTCCCCCGTCTGCCTCGCCAGCCGGCGGAGTTCGGCACGCAGGACGTACAGCAAGTGCGTCTTCCCTGTTCCCGGTTCTCCGACGACGGGGTAAATGCGAGTTGCGGTATTCCCCGCCCGGTAGGAATCCACGATCTTGAGCAAGTCGGCGAGCTGGTACTCGGTGTGCGCTCGCACGTCCGATTCGAGGCTCTCGGCCGTCGTCCCCACGGCGGCCACGGCCGTGCTGAAGGGGTTTACACCCTGTCGTCAGACAGCGAGCGCCTCCCCCCGCAGGTCGCCCACAGTCGGGGCGTCACTGGTTCGGGTGGGCATAGTAGGTCACCGTGTGCTTGACGAAGAGGGCGAGTTCCGGTTCGGGGAGTTCGTTTAGAGTTTTCGGCCAGCCACTGAGTTTGAGGCGGGCCGGGTGACCGCTTGACAGCTTGCGGAGGGCGTCGTGGAACGCGCCGACGGAGAGGTTGGGGTGCCGCGCCCGCAAGTGTTTCATGATCTCGTCGAACGGTGGGCCGACGGTGCGAAGCCTTGCCCAATCGTTGACGAAGGCGACGATCTCCTCGGTGATCGGCGGAGTTGTCGGAGCAGGGGAAAGTTGTGGGGCCGGTGGGGAGGTGGGAGCTTCGATGAGGGGCACCCTCATGATCGTCGGTTGCAGTTTCGTCAACGCTGCTTCGATGGCGGTGTAGATGGGTGCGGGATTCGTCGCGGTACTTGGCAAGGCCGCAAGCACCTCCCCCCGAAGGCGGTCGAACGCCGTGTTGATCGCTGCCACGCACGTTCCCGTCGCCGCCTCGACAGCCGAACTGAACTCGGCAGGGTTCAGGGCAGGGGCCGGTTCGCCGAGTTTGCCGACTGCGTTCCGGATCGCTTCCAGCACCGGCTTCAGTTCTTGCGTCTCGCTCGTTTCGGCCAGCTTGCGGGCACCCGCTTCGGTGAGAATGCCGAACGTCTCTGACACGAACTTCGGCTTGGCGTTTTTCCCTTTGCCCGGCGGTACTTCGATCCGCTGCACACGCTTTGTCAGCCACCCCTCTGCAACCGCTCGTTCGGCGTCCGCGGACTGAGCCTTCGCGAACAGGCCCTTGCCCTTTGCTCCGATCAGCGGGAGAGGGTTCGCGTAGTTATCGAGAGCCGACTTGAGTGCGGCCCGCACAGGATCGACCGTTGGCTTTGCCTTTGCCACAGTGCGCCCCCTCCTCGGGATCCGGTAACGGGAGTTGAGTTACTGGGAGGGGAATTCTCCTGACGGGGTTACTTTGTAGCAAGGGTGCGTTCAAACGAAATCAGAATCGGGGTTGGCGGTGAGGGTGTTCGTGTGTGGCTAGCTGTCCGAAAGATGGCGAAGCCACTGGATCGCACCAGAGGCGATTTGCGGGGCGAACGCCAGGACTGCAACATATTGCAGTTGCCCGCCGTTCGCCCCACGGCGGGCTTATCCGGGCTTCGAGGTGTCGTTCAGCAGCATTTCGGCCAGCCGCACCCGCTGTTCCGGGGTGAGGGTCGCCAGCAGCGCCGCCAGGGGGTCGTCGCCAACTGCACCGCTTTCTTCACCGCCCTTCTGTCGCCCGCCGACGATTTCCCTAGTATTCTGGGCAGTGGGGGGCTCGGTTCGAGTCCCACCTTGGCAACTCATCCCGCGATGATCCGACCCGCAGTGACCTCCGAAACCGAACTGCTGGTGGCAACTGCCGCCGGCACCGGCGTGTTCAAGCCGCTGGAGATTGACACCCTTCGTGAACTGCTCGACGACTACCACAGCGGGGCGGGCACCGACGGTCACCACGCCATCACGGTCGAGGACGCCGGCCGGCCGGTCGGGTTCGCGTACTTCGCCCCCACGCCGATGACCGAAGGCACGTGGCACCTGTACTGGATCGTGGTGGACAAGGCGATTCAGGCCCGCGGCACCGGGGCCAGAATGATGGCTCACGTCGAAAGGGAAGTGGCGGCCCGCGGCGGGCGTGTGTTGCTCATCGAAACGTCGTCGCTGCCGACCTACGAGTTGACCCGCAAGTTTTACCTGAAGCTGGGGTACGACCAGGAGGCCACCGTCCGCGACTTTTACGCCGACGGCGACCACCAGGTCATCTTCCGCAAACGTCTCCGACCGATCACCGCTTCTGCAACACCAGCCGGCTGACGGTGCCGTCGCTCAAGGGGAGCAGCACGTCGCGGTCGCCGGACCTCACGCCGGCGGCGACCGCCCGCGGGCCGCCCGACGGCAGACTCGCCTGCGACTTCACTTCACCCGCCTCGCTCAACTCGAACACCACCCCTGATGAACCCGTGACGAGGACACCGCCCGGCAGCGGGGTGATGCCGACCACTTCGCCTGCATCCGCCGGCAGCGGATACACCCAAGCGGGTTTGTCATCGCCCGGCGAAGCCATCGCCACGGCGGCCCAACCCGCAGACCAGCACGCCTTGCCGTTCACCACCACTAGCGCCGACGCCCGGCCCGGCGGCAGGTCGCCCTGAGCGGCTCCGTGCCACCGCCGCACCGGGTCGGCGGTCGGCTTGCTCGGGTCGAACGCCGCCACCCCGCCGCCGTCGGCGGCGAGCACCCAATCTTTGCCGTCGGCGGTGATGGCCACCGGCGGCGCGGTCATCGGACTGGCGAGTTCCCACGGCCCGCCGGTCTTCTCCGCCTCCGCTTTGTCCGCCGCCCACTTCCGGCGGAACACCTGCGTGTTCCCGTCGCCGAACAGCAACTGCCCGTCGGCGGTGGCGGTGACGTGGCACACCGCGTCGGCTTTGGCGTTCGGCCCGGCCCACGCCGGCCCTTGCGTGGCGTCGCTGTCCTTCACGCCGATGCGGTACAGGAACTTGTTGGCCAGCGGGAAAACGACATGGTCGCCGAGGGCGACGGCGTTGCCGGCCAACCCGGCCGGGACGCTCATCGTGCGTTCGTCCCCGTCGAGTTTGCCGTCGCGGACGACACGCACGCTCAGCTTCACGCCTTCCGGCGTCGGCACGTGAACGGCCACCCACACGCGGGAACCGTCGGCGGACACGGCCGTGACCGCCCGCGACACGCACCCCGGCTTCGGCTCGCACTTCTCCAGTGGCGTCAGGTCGGGGCTGTCGGCAGTGGAGCGGTAGATGCCGCCGCACTCGTCGATGACCAACTTGCTGCCGTCGGCGAGTGCAATCGGCGGACACACGGCGACCGCGCCGAGTTGCCGCCGCCACCGCTCTTCGCCGGTGTTCGTGTCGAACGCTTGCAGGTGAACGGTGCCGGTGTCGGTGGCTTTGGTGGTGACGACGGCGAGGGAGTCGGCCGGCCGCACTTGGGGGGCGGCGACTGGTTCGCCGACGAACCGGCTCTCTTGCGCCGGCAAGATTTTCTGCCCGCCTCGGGGGTCGGACGCCACCTTCAGCCGGTTCAGCTTGCCGTTCAGGATCACCCAAAAGCTGTCCTCGTCCATCATCACCACCTGGCAGCGGCTGACGGCGGCCGGGTCGGGGTCGGCCAGTTGACCGGGCAGCGAGTAGATCGGCTTGTCGGCCTGACCGGGCTGGTTCAACCCGAAGGCGGCGAACACGCCCTTGTCGGTACACACCGCGATGCGCTCGCCGTCGGAGACGGGCGGGAACGACGACCACCCGCCGACGGACGCCTCGTCGATCCGGCCGGGGCTGGTGTCGCCGTCGGCGGAAGCGTTGGCGAGTTCGGCCGGCGGCGGGATCGCGAACGACCGCAGCTTCATCTCGGTCGGGCCGTCCGACTGCGCCAGGATCACGCGGCGCGGCTGCGTGGCATCGTCCGGCTCCAGCACGAGGGGCGCGCCGCGGAGGGATTCCTGCGGGTGGGTGGTGGCGAACACGCGGACCACCTGCGGCGGTTGACGCTTTCCGTCGTCGCCCGGCTTGCCCACCTCGAACACGAACACCCGGCGGGCGTCGGCGGGAACGACCACGAACCCGTGGCCGTAGTTGGCACCCCGCAGGCCGGTGATGCCCCCGCCGATGGCCTGGCGGAGTTCCACCTTGCCCAGTTGCGTGCCGTCGGTCAGGTTCAGGTAGACGAGCGTGCCGAGCGGGTCGGCGAGCGCGACGACGAGCCGGTCGCCGATCCGCACGGGCTTGCCGAGGACGGGTGCGGGTAATGGTTGATGCCACGCGGCCACGCCGGTGAGCGTCTCGCGGGCGGTGAGGGCCGGCTGTCCGGCCCGCACGCTCGGCACCAGCACCCAGTCGGTCGTGCCGTCGGCGAGCGTCACCCGCAGCGGGGCGTCGGTGGTGCGGGCTTCGGCCGACACCCGCTCGGCCCACAGCTTCGCACCATTCCGAACGTCGAGCGCGTACAGCACGCCGTGGGCGATGCCGAACACGGCGTCTTGCTTACCCGCCACCTGCTTGATGTCGGGCGTGCCCCACACCCGCGGGGCGGCGGTGAGGGTCGCGCCGGTGTCGAGCGGCGGATTGCCGGCTGCTTTCGGGTCGGGCTTGAATTCCACCAACTTCCGCAGGGCGGTCTTCGCAACCGCCGACATGCTCAGCGCTTCGCCGTCCTTGTCCAGCCCGGCGGCCTTCATCGCCCTTTCGAACTCGGCGATCCGCACGTCGGTCGGGTCGGTCGCCAAATCCCGCCACGGGGCGAGGGCGGCCAGGCGGTCGCGCTCCTTCCGCACGCCCGCCTCGGTGTCGTCGAACTTCTTGCGGGCGTCGTCCAGTGTCAGCCCGCTCTTGTCACGGAACTTTTCCAATGTGGGCAGCATCGCCCTGCCGTCGGCGACGGCCTTGTCGGCCGC
>JANNQE010001265.1:0-4610 GCA_031441625.1 Planctomycetia bacterium | reverse complement strand
GAACCGCCCCAGTGACGGTATGCCCGGTTGGATGACCCTGTGGCGCGGCTGGACCCAACTCCAGATCATGGTCGCGGTAGCGGCGTTCCAAGCTCTGCCGAGAAGTGGGGGAACTTGAGGATTGACGCCGTGCCGCTTGACCGAAGCGGTCACACTGAGCAGCACGGCGGTCGGCCTCTGTCCACCATCACCCGCCACATGGAGCCAGTTCCGGTGTCCCAGGCAGAGGGGGCGGATGGCCTGCTCGGCCGGGGCGTTGTCGATCGTCAGCCGGTCGTCGGTGACGTACACGCCAAGGGTGGCCCACTGGTTCGTGGCATAAGTGAACGCCTCGCCAATCGCGGACTTCGGCAGCACCCGCGGTCGATGTTCGGCCAGCCAGCCGAGCCGCGCGAAGATCGCCTCCTGGCGATAAACGGCAGGTGATGCACGCACTTCGACACGATCACCTGATGACACCGAGACGAGGACCGCGCAGTCCTCGCCGTGGAAGTGAGCCGTCAGGGCGGGGTTGGAACTGCCGGTTCGGTTGTTTGGAGCGTGAGCACCACTGCTTGGCCGTTGAAGGTGGGACACGAGAGAATCGTCTCTCTGGCGGCAGGTCGATTCCGCAACCGGATCTCGTTTGGCACTGAATGTGCCCACTTTCCCGTAGCTCTGTCCCCATCAGCCGGACCCTCACCATGAACGCGGACACACAGTCACTCTGGGCACTGACCAATCCGGCTCGGTCGGCCACCCCACTGACCGGGGACGTGTCTTGTGATGTGTGCGTGGTCGGCAGCGGGATCGCCGGGCTGACAACTGCCTACCTGCTGGCGCGGGAGGGGAAGCGGGTCGTCGTCCTCGACGCCAAGCCGGCTCTTGCCTCCGGCGAAACCGAGTGCACGACCGCCCACCTCGCGTGGTATCTCGACAACACGTTCTCGCATCTCGCGTCCGTCCGTGGGGACGACGTGGCGAAGGTCGCGGCCGCCAGCCACAAAGCCGCCATCGATCTGATCGGTGAGATCGTCCAGACCGAGAACATCGCCTGCGATTTTACGCGGGTCGATGGGCACCTCTTCCCCGGCGCGGACGGCCCCGACATTCTGAACAGCGAAGAGAAGACCCTGATTCGGCTCGGACTCCCGTTCGAGCGGACGACGTTCGCCTTCCCCGTCGGGCAGTCGGTGGACTGCCTCCGGTTCCCCGACCACGGCCAGTTCCACCCGATCAAGTACCTGACCGCCCTGGCGACCGCGATCCGAACGCACGGCGGCGTGATTCACACGAACACTGTCGTCGAGAAGGTCCGGGGCGGGGAGCCGTGCAAGGTTACGACCACACACGAGCACACGGTTTCCGCCGACGCGGTGGTGATCGCCACGAACAACCCGTTCGAGGGCGGAACGATTCTCCACACGAAGGTCGCCGCATACATCACCTACGCGCTCGCGGCCGAGATCCCGAAGGGGTCGGTCGGGGCCGGGTTGTACTGGGATACGGAAGACCCGTACCACTACATCCGCTTCCAGCCGGGTGGCGAGGCGGGAAACTTCGATTACCTGATCGTCGGCGGGGAGGACCACAAGACCGGGCAGGCGGACGACCAGCCGCAGCGGTGGGACCGACTGGAGGTGTGGGCGAAGAAGCGGTTCCCGAACATGGGGGCGGTTCGGCACCACTGGTCCGGGCAGGTGTTCGAGACGCCCGACGGGCTTGGGCTGATCGGTCTGGCCCCGTGGAACGGGCCGCACGTGTTCGTCTTCACCGGGGACTCCGGGATGGGGATGACGCACGGCACCCTCGGAGCGCGGCTGGTGGCGGACCTGGTCATGGGCCGGCCGAACGAGTGGGCCGCGGTGTACTCGCCATCACGGATGATGCCCGGGGCGCTGCGGACGCTCTTGGGGGAGAATATGAACATGGCCGCTCAGTTCACCGACTGGTTGACGGGCGGAGACGTCAAAAGCGCTGATGAGATCCCTCGGAGCCACGGCGCGGTGGTCCGCAGCGGGTTAACGAAACTGGCGGTGTATAAGGATGAGCAGGGGAAAGTGACGACGCTGTCGGCGGTGTGCCCGCACATGGGGTGCATCGTCCGGTGGAACCCGGGCGAGACGACCTGGGACTGTCCGTGCCACGGGTCGCGGTTCAGCGCCACCGGGACGTGCCTTCACGGCCCGTCCACGAGCGACTTGACGAAGGCGGAGTAAGACCCGCGGTTCGGGGGGCGAGCTTTCATCCGGCGCGGATGGTCGCTCCGGTCGAGCCCGGCGTCAGGACCGACACCCGTCCCGTCCTCGCACGCAACCCCGCCGGCGTGCCAACGGTCTTCGCTTGCGGAGAGGGAGGCTGAGAAGGCCCAACGAATCGCCGCCGAACGACTGGGAAACGGCACGGCGAATGCCAGGCAGGCGATGACGGGGGCGTCCCTCTTGCCCATCAGGGTCGAGCGGTCGATGGCGTCGAGCAACCGCCTCGCTTCGGTCAGGAGATCGCGGGCGTCGTTCCTTCGGTCACTTGCAGGCGGTCGCCCTTCACCGCGTGGGTCGGGTTGAGCACCACCACGTGGCGGAGGGTGAGCCCCTCGAACCACCGTACCCGACCGGTGAGGAGCGCGGTCGGGAATGGTCCGTAATCGGTCGCATCGTCGCATCCGCCGGCGGCAGGGGTCGAGGCGTGTCGGCTCGCTCGTGCGGGGGGTGTTGGGTGTCAGGCGGCGAGTCGGCTCCGGGCCTGGGCCGGGGCGCCGGGCAGCAGGTCGGACAGGTCGGCCCCGGCAGAACGGACGGCGAGGTGGTCGAGCACGTCACGCAGGTACGACCACGGGTCGAGCCGGTGCCGGGACGCGCTGGCGCAGACGCTGAGCAGCACCGAAGCCGTCTTCAACCCGCCGTCGCCGCCGACATGCAGCCAATTGGCGCGGCCGAGTGCCAGCGGCCGGATGGCCCGCTCGGCGGCCCCGTTGTCGATGGCGAACCGCGAGTCGTCGAGGTATCGAACCAAACTCGCCCACTGGTTCCGGGCGTACCCGACGGCCTACCCGAACAGGCTCTTCGGCGTCACGGATCGGTGTTGCAATCCGCCAGTTGCTGAAAGTCTTTCCATCACCACGATCCCGACAACGCCGACCTGAAGAAACGCCGCGGGGACGCGCTCCAGAAGCACGCCGGCCGCGAGGTCGCCCCGCCGCCGCGGGAGAAGAAATGACTGGCGGGGCATCCAGGAAGGGGCGATCCCACGGGGGGGGGCGGTGGGGTCGTGCTTCGAAGAGAGCCACGACATGGCGGTGTTCCGGATCGCCTTGACCGGGGACGAGCAGCGGGTGGTGAACGCGGAACGGGATGCCCACCCGGAGGCCCAAGTCCGCCGGAAGATGCTCGTCGTGTGGCTGCTGCACTGCGGCCTGACGCGGGCGAAAGCCGCCGAGATCGCCGGGGTGAGCCGCCCGACCGTGCAACGGTACGTCGCGGCCTTCCGCACCGGCGGCCTGGACGGCCTGCGACAGTGGAGCGTTCGGGGTCCGGTCAGCGACCTCGTCGCCCACACCACCGCCATCCGCGAGGCACTCACGAACCGACCCGTGCGGACGGCGGCCGAAGCCGCGGAGTAGATCGAGCACCTGACGGGGCTGAAGCGGCAACCGACCCAGGTCCGCAAGTTCCTGAAAGCGGAACTGGGATTCGGCTGGCGACGCACCCGCGTCATCCCGTGCCCGCCCAAGACCGACCTGCCCGACCACATCCGGGAGTAGAAGCAGTTCCTGGCCACCCGGTTGCAGCCCCGGCTCGACGAGGCCGTTGCCGGAGTGCGGCAGGTGTTCTTCGTGGACGCGGCCCACTTCGTGTTCGGGACGTTCCTGTGCTGCCTGTGGTCGCGGGCGCGGATCTTCGTGAAGGCGGCGTCCGGGCGGCAGCGGTTCAACGTCCTCGGGGCCTGGAACGCGGTCACTCGGGAACTGCTCACGATCACGAACACCACGGTGGTGAACACCGACACCATGTGCGACTTGCTCCGGGCGGTGGCGGCACGGGGCTTGGTCGGTCCGGTCACCCTGGTGCTGGACAACGCCCGGTATCAGCGGAACGCACTTGTGATCGGGTTGGCGAAGGAGTTGGGGATCGAGTTGTTGTTCCTGCCGAGCGACTCGCCGAACCTGAACCTCATCGAACGACTGTGGCGGTTCACCAAGCGGAAGGCGGCGTACGGGCGTTACCACCCGACGTTCGCAGACTTCCGGGCCGCCGTTCAGGACGTATTGGACCGTGTGCCGACGACACACGCGGCGAAGCTGGCGTCGCTCATGACGCTCAACTTCCAGGAGTTCGACGATGTCTCCTTCCTGGCCGCGTGAAGTATAAGTCACGCGAGGGCACTCACTTCGCCGGCCTCGGCGGTGGCACTGGCGTCTTGGAGGCGGTCTGTTCGAACTCGGCGAAGTAGTCGACACCCGCGGGCGATGTGACCCGACGCAACCCCCATCGGTGACGTTGGCCATCGCCTCACCCATTGCGGGAGATCAAGGTTCTTGTACTTGGCCCAGGGCTGCTCAGAGATCGGGTTTGCGTAGGGTGGGTCCAGCGAGCGCCTCGCTCGCGCCGACCCACGTGGCTTGAATCCGTGGG
>JANNQE010001264.1:0-3728 GCA_031441625.1 Planctomycetia bacterium | reverse complement strand
GGGTGGGGTGGTCTCACCCGGTCACTGCGTTCCCGGTTCCAGTTCTGTCACTTCTTGTCCTTCTCGGCCGCTTTCACCAGGTCTTCAATGACCTTGTCCAGCTTCTCCAGCTCGCTCGCACCGGCCTGGATGTGCTTGATGACGCCCTTGTGGTCGATGACGTAAATGGTGGGCCAGCCGCCGATCTCCCACGTCTCGGACAGCGGGGCGGCTCCCGGCTGCTGGTTCTTGAACGACCGCCACGTGATCTTCTTGTCCGCGATCGTCCTCATCACGTCGTCGGTCAGTTCCGGGTCGCCGTTCACGCCGACCAACTCGAACGGGCGGTCCTTCATCTTGGCCACCAGTTCGATCTCGTGCGGCACCATCCGCATGCACGGCGGGCACCACGTTGCCCAGAAGGTGAGCATCACCACCTTGCCTTTGGCCGCCTCGCTCAGCTTGAACGACTTGCCGTCGATCCCCTCGCCGCTGATGTCCGGCATCGGCTTGCCCACTTCCAGGTTGCCCGACACCTTGAGCGCGGCCAGCCGCGCGTCGGCGATCTTGCCGACGGTGCTGTTCTGGTGCGGCACGTCGGCGAACTTCTCCTTCGCCTTGGTGAACCACTCGGCCGCCTTCTTCAGCTTGTCCAGCTTGTCGTCGCCGCTCGTCAGCTTGGCCGCCGCCTGGGACATCATGCCCACGCTCAGGGTGGCGATGGCCTGGCACTCCTTGTCCTCGTTCTTCTCGGCCACCTTCTTGAGCAGCGCTTCGGACGCCTCGTCGCCCGCCTGAGCGAGCATGGGCAGCACCTTCTTGATGTGCGGCTTGGTCAGGTGGTGGGCGATGACCAGTTGGCGGGCCTTCTTCGCCTTGTCTTTGTCCGCCGCCTTCACCAGCATCTGGGCGAAGATGTCGAACGCCTCGGGCGACTCGGCGTCCTGCTCGGCGATGTCGAACAGGTTGTCGGTCTCGATGATGATGAACTCTTTCAGCTCGTCGGACAGTTCCCTCTTGAACTCCAGCGGGGCCTTGGCCAACTCCGCCTGCCGCTCCTTCACCGCCGCGTCGAACTTGGCCTTGGCCTCTTTCAGCGCGCTCCCCTTCTTCTCCTCGGCCCCGGCCCCGACGGCCAGCACCACCAGCCCGACGGCCGCCAGCATCGCGTACCGCATGGTGAACCCTCTGAAGCGTTCCGGCGGCCTCGCGCCGGTTCCGATTCAACATAGGGTGTCCGCGACGGCCGACAGCGGCAGTTGTTACGCGGGGTGGAGGTGCCGGAGCGCCTTCACCGGCAATTCACGGATCCAACGCACGTCCGCCTTGTGCGGGGCGCATCATGAGCCTGCCCCTTATGTCATCCGCCGTCACCCTTGGGAGTTCTTCATGCGCACGCCTCGTCGCGGGTTCACGCTCATCGAGCTGCTGGTGGTCATCGCCATCATCGCCATCCTGATCGGCCTGCTGTTGCCCGCCGTGCAGAAAGTGCGGGAAGCCGCCGCCCGCATGCAGAGCACAAACAATCTGAAGCAGATCGGCCTGGCCACGCACGGGTACAACGACGCCGTCGGGCACATGGCCCCCTCGTTCGTCGAGTTCGGGTCGAGCAAGGGGTACAAGGACGGCTCGTACATGGTCCACATCCTGCCGTACGTCGAGCAGGGCAACCTGAAGCAACTGGTGGACAACAACACCTCCACCAGCGGCCAGTACTACGCGATCACCAACGGCAACCCGCCGCCGAAGTTGTTCCTCAACCCGACCGACCCGTCCGCCCCCACCGGGATGGTCAGCGACCCGTACTTCAACTCGCGGCCCTACGCGGCCACGGGGTACGTGTCGAACTATCTGGCCATGGGTGGTATCAACGGCACGACGCTGGACACCAAGAAGAACATCCTGGCCGTCACCGACGGCACGTCGAACACCATCATGTACACCACCCGTGTGACGCTTTGCGAGCGCCGCCCGACCCTGTACCGTCCCACCTACACCAGCGGTCCTTTCTACAACATCGCCCCTTACGCCAACGCAGGCTCGTGGTTCGAGTGGATGCCGGTGCTCAACTACTGGCCGAGCACCAGCAGCACGGGGTACGTGGTCGGCGCGGCGACCAAGTTCCAGGCGAACCCGACTTGGGCCGGGTTCACCTCCACCTGCGACTTCCGCCTGGCGACTCAAATGGGCTCGGGCGGCATTCTGGTCGGCATGGGCGACGGGAGTGTTCGTGGCGTGTCGACCGGCGTGAGCGGCGACACCTGGTGGGCGGCGATGACCCCGGCCGCCGGCGAAGTGCTCGGCAGCGACTGGTGATCACATCCAAGGGAGCGTTCTCATGCGTCGGCTGTTGATGGCGGTCTGCTTCGTGGCGTCGGCGATGGCGGTGGTGCTGGCGTCCGGGTGTGGCGGTGACACCGGCCCGACCGGCAGTACCACCTCCGCCCCCGGGCAGCTCGAGAAGGAAAAACGTCGGTAGTAGCGGTCTCAACCCACCCGGCACCGGCGGAAACGTCGGTGCCGGCTCATTTCCCGGAGTGTTCGCCATGGATCGTCGTCAGTTGTTCGCCGCCGGGATCGGTGCCGCCACGCTGGGGGTGGTGTCCACCGCCCGCGGGGAGGAGGTGAAGCGGAAGCCGTGCCTGCGGGCCGCTCACATCACCGACGTTCACATCACCGACAAGCTCGACGCCCCGAAAGGCGTCGCCGCCATGTTCGACCACATGTTCGGCCAGAAGGACTGGACGCCGGAGTTGGTCCTGAACAGTGGCGATGCGGTGATGGCGGTGGATGGCAAAGTGACCGGCGAGCGGGCGGGCGAGCAGATCGCCGTGTGGAAGGCGGCGGTGAAAGGGGTGAAGGTGCCGATCCACTCGTGCCTGGGCAACCACGACGTGTGGGACGGGGCCGAGCCGACCGACGACGTGCCGGAGAAGAAGAAGGGGTTCGCCCTGATGACGGACGTGCTGGGGATGCCCGCGGAGTATTACAGCTTCGACGCCGGCGGGTGGCACTTCATCGCCCTGAACAGCGTGTGCAACTGGCCGAAGTACGGCGACCTGTCCGCCGACCACTTCAAGTGGCTGAAGGCCGACCTGAAGAAGACCAAGCCCGAAACCCCCGTGTGCGTTATCAGCCACTTGCCGATTCTGAGCGTGACGAGCAGCGTGTACGGCGACGGGCAGAAGAAGGCCGACGGCGTGCTGGTGCCGAAGGTGTGGCAGCACCTGGACTGCTGGGAGATCACGGAGGTGTTCCGGCGGCACCCGAACGTGAAGCTGTGCCTGAGCGGGCACATGCACACGTGCGACCGGGTGGAGTACCGCGGGGTGTGGTACGTGTGCGGCGGGGCGGCGAGCGGGGCGTGGTGGACCGGGTCGGAGTACGGCTTCCCGCCGCAGTACGGGGCCATCGACTTCTACGCCGACGGCGGGTTCGAGTACCGCTTCGTCGACTACGGGTGGAAGGCGCGGGCGTGGAAGGGGAAGGAGCTGAAGGACTGACTGTCCGGCACCACAACCGCGAACGCACCGACCATTCCCGCCTGGTCATCCGGGATCGGATCGCCCCAGTCTGAGCGAAAAACGGTTGAAGTTCGCCCCCGAACACGAGACCATAGCGAGGGTCGTACTCGGGCCAGGTGAGCCGCCGGGTCCGTTCGGGTGGCCGACTCTCGCCGAGAGTCGGACTGGGGCCGACACCTGGGAAGCCGGCGTGGAGCGTGTGACGACCTTGACACAACTCCTCGC
>JANNQE010001263.1:0-1594 GCA_031441625.1 Planctomycetia bacterium | reverse complement strand
GCGGCGGGTGTACCACGGGTTTGCGGAAATCCGCGTCCAGCGACAAGTCCTGTGCGCCAACGCCCAAGTTCATGCACCGTTCACCACGCCAACACCGGAATCATGCTGGAGTTCGCAGGATCAGGGCGATTGCACCCGGTGAGCCTCAGTGATTCTTGTTGCTGACGTTGCGTTGCGGGGGGGGTCGGCGCAGACCCTCTCCCGCGACCGTCCGAACCCCTGGTCCGGCAGCCCTCCCGCTCCCATTGCCAAAGACCGCCGGACCGCTCACGCACCCACCGCGGCTTCCTCCGACGGCCCCTCGATCCGCCTCACCTCGTACCCCAGCTCCCGCGCCCGCCGCTTCAACTGCCGCACGTCCACCGTCAGAACTGCACCCGCAGAATCGAGAAGTCGTCGGCCAGCACCTCGGTGTTGCCCAGCTCGCGGATAAACTGGTGGAGGCGGTCGCTGATGTCTCCGCCGCGGGCCAGTTCCAACTTGATGTGGTCGGCGAAGTCCGACCACGCCCACATGCTGCCGTCCGCCTTCTCCACCTCGAATACCCCGTCGCTGAACACCAGCAGCGTCGCCCCGGCCGCCACGCTCAGCACCCGTGTGTCGTAGGAGAGGCCGGGCATCATGCCGACCGCCGGGCCGTCGGCGTCGAGCTCCTGCGTGCCGCCGTCGGCGTACAGCATGGCCGGCGGGTGGCCGGCGTTGCAGTACGCCAGTTGGCGGTCGGCCGGGCGGAACACCCCGTACCAGATGGTGAAGTACTTCTCGTCCTGCCGGTCCATCTGGAACATCTCGTTCAGCTTGGTGAGCACCGGCCCCGGCTGGCGGGTGTCCACGCCGGGCAACCCCTGGTTGGCGATCACGTTCGCCGCCGACACCGCCAGCAGCGCCGACCCGACGCCGTGCCCGCTCACGTCGAGCAGGTAGATGGCCAGGTGGTCGGGGTCGATCCAGTGGTAGCCGAACATGTCGCCGGCGAGCTGCGTACTCGGCACGAACTTCCAGTCGATCCGCACCGGGCCGTCGGTCAACGGCTTCGGCAGGAGTGAATGGACGTAGCGGGCGGCGCGGTTCACCTCGGCGGCCAGCTCGCGCTGCTTCTCGGCCAGTTCGCGGTAGGCTTCGTTCCGTTCGAGCAGGGCGATGTACCCGCGGGAGTGATACCGCACGCGGGCGATCACCTCCAGCTTGTCGGGCAGCTTCACCATGTAGTCGTTCGCCCCGAGCGCGAACGCCTTCGCCTTCGTCGTCGCCTCCTCCTTGCTGGAGAGCACCACCAGGGGCACGTCGCGGGTGGCCGGGTGGGCGCGGAAGAACCGCACCAGTTGCAGCCCGTCGATCTCGGGCATCACGAGGTCTTGCAGGATGACGGTCGGTTTGAACTCGACGGCGGTGTCGATGGCGGCGGCCGGGTCGGGGCAGAAGCGGAACTGCACGCCCGGTTCGTTGGCGAGCATCTGCCGGACGGTCTCGCCGACGATGGGTTGGTCATCGACGAGCAGCACTTTGATGGGGAATTCGGCGGACATGCGGTGGCCCGTGGGGATGCGGACAGTGATAGGATTATGGGTGATGAAATTTGGTGGCACAGGCATTC
>JANNQE010001262.1:0-2717 GCA_031441625.1 Planctomycetia bacterium | reverse complement strand
GCCCGACCGCTTCCAGGCCTCGACCACGGCTCGCCAGGCGCGGACCTTCTCGGGACGGTGTGCCGACATGGTGGAGTTCTCCCTGGGGAAAACTCACAGACTACCCGACCCTGCCAGGCGTCAAATCGCCGGACGGGTACGACTTTCCCGCCGCCGCCTCTGCCTCTTGGTGATGACGGGGTTCGAGGGAGAGGCGGTTCAGCCGGTCGTTCATGTCGCCCTTGTCCATCTGCTCCTTGAGTGAGCCGTACCGGGCCGGGTTCTCTTCGGCGGCTCTGGTAATGACCTCGATCTGGTCCAGCGACCGACCACTCAGTCCGACATGTCGGGCGATGATGTCCCTCGTCTGCCCCGACGGGCGGTCGGGGCAGCTTTCCCCACAGACGATCCCGGTCGTCGCCGCTTCCTCAAACCGGCCCGTCGTTCTTGGGCGTCTGACTCAATCCGTTGCCGTAGTTCACGGGTGATGTCCACAAATGCTCGCCAACAGGTGCGTCGGAGTGCCGGGAACGGAGGCGGTTTGGTGGGGATGACCGGGCGTGACCCTCACTGGTACGGCCCAAACCTGTCGGCTCACGAACCGTGGGGTGCGGTTGGCTCGGGTCGGAATTTCTCGTCAAGTTGACCGATCAAACCGCCACCCTGCGAGGATATCAGAGCAGTGGACGGGCGACCGCCGGAAGGAACTTGATGGCAACCACGCCGATGAACCGGGTGATCCAACACCTTGTTGCCGCCTGCGGGCGGGACGGGATGACCGATGGGGAACTGCTCACCCGCTTCCTGAGCGGTCGGGACGAGGACGCCCTCGCCGCTCTGATCGCTCGGCACGGCCCGATGGTGTGGGGCGTCTGCTGTCGCGTCCTTCGCCACCCGCACGACGCCGAGGATGCGTTCCAGGCCACGTTCCTCGTCCTCGTCCAGAAGGCGGCGACCTTGCCGAACCGGGAGACGGTCGGCAACTGGCTGCACGGGGTGGCCCGCCAAACGGCGGTCAGGATGCGAGCGTTAGCCGCCAGGCGTGGCCTACGGGAGAAGCAGGTGGCGGTCATGCCCGAACCAACCACTGCGGAACAATACGTCTGGAACGACCTCTCGCCGGTGGTGGACGAAGAGTTGAGCCGCCTGCCGAACAAGTACCGTGCCCTCATCGTCCTGTGCGATCTTGAGGGCGTGACCCGCAAGGAAGTCGCCCGACGACTCGACATCCACGAAGGCACGGCGGCAAGCCGGTTGGCGGCGGCGAGGGCGATGCTGGCAAAGCGGCTGGCCCGACGTGGGATTGTCATGTCCGGTGTTCTGCTGGGGACCGTGCTGTCTCAGCAGTCAGCGTGGGCCAACGTGCCGGCGTCGGTGGTGACTTCCGCGATTAACGTGGCGACCCTGCTCGCGGCAGGGAAGGCGGCTGGGGTGATCTCCGGTCCCGTCGCCACACTCACACAAGGGGTGCTGAAGACCATGTTCCTCAAGAAAATCCTGACCACGACGATGGCGGTTCTGGCGTTGGGCGTGGCCGTCATCACCGGCGGGAGCCTGGCCGTCGGGCAGACCGAAGGCACGGGCAAGCCGATGGACAAACCGCCGGCTGCTACGGAGAAGCCGATGGAGAAGCCACCAGCGGCTGCCGAGAAGCCGCTCGTAGCGAAAGTGGCGGCTCGTGATGTCGTCGTCAACACGCCGACGGTACTCGGCAAATTACAAGGAGAATGGGAACTCCAGCCGAAAGTGGAGAACGAGTACAAGCAACGGATCAGTTTTACCACCGGGAATTCCGGAAGTTGGCAGCGGAGCGAGGGCACGCTACCTGTGACCATCACCTACTACGTCGAAGGGCAGGAACTGCTGATTCAGCACAACTACGAACCGAACGGAGCGTTCAATTATCGACTCAAGCAGTTACGGTTCGAGTATGCCATCAGCAACGACAAGAGCATCCTCACCCTGACTGCCGGAGACAAGACGCAAACCTGGAAGCGGATTCCGAAAGCAAACCCGAAACAGGAGGGTGAGAAGATGCCGCCCGAGAAGGAACCCTTCAACGCCTGGGGCAAGGAAGTCGGCGGTCTGCAAGCGGGCTTGGGCTTCCCCGCCGGTGAGAAGCGGGCCTACAGTCACGGCGAGACGGTCAAGCTCGTCGTCCGGGTTCGCAACGTCGGCAAGGAAGGGGTCAAGTTCCGGTACGTTCGTCAGTTCTTCATCGAGAACCCACCCACCGTGACGGACGGCGACGGCAAGCCTGTCCCCCTTCCACATACCAGGGTTTGGGGGTTTCACGCCCTGGTGGAAGTGAACTTGGCACCGGGGAAGGAAATCGAGCTTCACGAATTGAAGCTCGAACTCAGGCCCGCAAATGAGAGCGGCAAAGACTGGGAACGGATCCTTTTTGGAACGGGCAAATTCAGCGTTCAGTACGAGCAGCTTATTGGGCCCGGCAACGACAAGATTCTGGGCAAGCTTGCAACCGGGAAGCTGGAACTCGAAATCAAGACGCCGGCACCCGCCGCACCCGAAAAGAAAGAGCCACCGAAGCAGGATAAGGAAGGGGACAAGGATCTGGCCGGACTGGAGGGCCGATGGGACGGGTGCAATCGCCCTGATCCTGCGAACTCCAGCATGATTCCGGTGTTGGCGTGGTGAACGGTGCATGAACTTGGGCGTTGGCGCACAGGACTTGTCGCTGGACGCGGATTTCCGCAAACCCGTGGTACACCCGCCGC
>JANNQE010001261.1:0-5743 GCA_031441625.1 Planctomycetia bacterium | reverse complement strand
GGGAAGGAGTTCGGCGCACAACTCTGCCGGCGAACGTGAACACGGGTGGCGTCCATGCCTGTGTCCTTCGAGGGTCGGTGTGGTAACCCCCAAGGAGGACACAGGCTGGCTTGTTCGGGAAGGGCAACCGGGGACGCGGCTTACGGCCTGTCGCGTCCAGCGAGAAGTCTCTGTTATTCTTCGACGTATCGGGCGGCACATAATCCGGGGAGTATGGCATCAGGGCATCATTCCGATAGTTGTCGGTTCGACTGACCGATGGGACAGAATGCCACCCCCAGACCGCCGCGTCAACCCACCTTCAGGAACCGGCTCTGAGAACCCAGGACTGTTGGCGTGGCTCTTGGATCGTGCGCAACGATTTGGCAAGCCAATTCAGGATTTGGTGAACCAAGCGGCACATTCAACGTTCGTGAACGACATCAGTGAGGCCAACTCGATCGAAGCGATCGAGTTGGCTTTGCGACTCGGTGAGACAGAGGCCCAACTCCACCACATGCTACGCCAAGCGAGTGAATTGGAACAACTCGTCAAATCGCTGAAGATCGGCGACCATGTCGCCCGGCTGAGGGAGTCAGCCGGGCTGAACGCGATGAAGGGCGGCCCACTCCGCCCGAAATCCTAACGTCATGCGTTGTATGTGCTGCTGCTGGTGGTGCCGCCGCGGCCGGTCCAGTTGGTGTGGAAGAACTGGCCGGCCGGCTTGTCGGTGCGCTCGTAGGTGTGGGCGCCGAAGTAGTCCCGCTGGGCTTGCAGCAGGTTGGCCGGCAGGCGGGCGGTGCGGTAGCCGTCGAAGTACGCCAGGGCCGCGCTCATCGCGGGAACGGGGATGCCGTTCGTCACGGCCGCCGCGATCACTCGCCGCCACGCCGCCTGACACTTCTGAATCTCGGCCGCGAAGAACGGGTCCACCAGCAGGTTCACCAGCTTCGGGTTCATGTCGAACGCCTCCTTGATGTTCGCCAGGAACTTGCTGCGGATGATGCACCCGCCCCGCCACATGAGCGCGATGCCGCCGTTGTTCAGCGTCCACTTGCTCGCCGCCGCTTGCGCCGCCATTAGGTCGTAGCCCTGGGCGTAGCTGACGATCTTGCTGCCGTAGAGCGCCATCTCCACGTCGTTGATGAACGCCTGCTTGTCGCCGCTGAACGCCACCGCCGGCCCGGTCAGCACCTTTTCCGCCGCCACCCGCTGGCCCTTCTGGGCGCTCAGGCAGCGGGCGAACACGGCCTCGGCGATGAGCGTGAGCGGGATGCCGTTCTCGGTGGCACTGTCGATGGTCCACTTGCCGGTCCCCTTCTGCCCGGCCTTGTCGAGGATCAAGTCCACCATCGGTTGCTTCGTTTCCGGATCGACGTACCCGAAGATCTCGGACGTGATCTCGATCAGGTAGCTGTCGAGCGCCCCCTTGTTCCACTGGCCGAACACGGTGCTGAGTTCCGCCGCCTTCAGCCCGAGCAGTGAACTCATCAGGTGGTAGCTCTCGCAGATGAGCTGCATGTCGCCGTACTCGATGCCGTTGTGCACCATCTTCACGAAGTGCCCGGCCCCTTGCGGGCCGACCCAGTCGCAGCACGGCACCGGCTTGCCGCCCTCGTCCACTTTCGCCGCGATGCTCTGGAAGATGTCCTTCACCGCCGGCCACGCCTTCTCGTCGCCCCCCGGCATGATGCTCGGCCCCTTCAGCGCGCCCTCCTCCCCGCCGCTCACGCCCGTGCCGATGTACAGCAGCCCCTTCGCGTTCGCCTCGGCCATGCGACGGGTGGTGTCCGGGAAGTGCGTGTTCCCGCCGTCGATCAGGATGTCGCCGGGTTCGAGGAACGGCACCACGCTGGCGATGGTCTGGTCCACCGCGTCGCCGGCCTTCACCAGCATCATCACCTTGCGGGGCCGCTTCAAGCTGGCGACGAACTCCTGCGGACTCTTCGCCCCGACGAACTTCTTCCCCGCCCCGCGGCCGTTCACGAACTCGTCCACCTTGCTGGTGGTGCGGTTGAACACGGCCACGGTGTACCCGCGGCTCTCCATGTTCAGCACCAGGTTCTCGCCCATCACGGCCAGGCCGATGAGGCCGATGTCTGCGGTCGCGGTCGCCATCGCGGGGTCCTTCGTCGTCAGAGGGGAATGGGTGCGGGGATTGTAGCTGAGGTGCCCGCCACGGCGACCGATCACCCGCCGGTCGGCCGTTTTAGGATCATGGCGACCTGTCCGAACACCACCCCGGTCAACCCGTGGTAGGCGTGTTCGATGTCCTCGGAATGACCGAGTTTACTCGTCCATCTGCCGGACGAGAGTTGACGGGCGACGTGGGTGGGCAGGCCGGAACGGGCATAGATCGCCACCTTCACCGCGTCGGATTCGAGCGCGGGGTCATCCGTCGGGGTGAATCCGAGCGTTGCGAACGCGGCGACGAAAGCGTCGACCGACTCGTCCCGGATGGCTGTCGGCGGCCAGTAGTACTCGCCCGCGGCGTCCGGACACCACCAGCGGGACGGGTCGCCGACGGCCCACGCCACGCAGTTGTAAGCGGGATCGACCGGACTGGTCACACGATACCCGTCGAGGGCCAGGTTCGGGAACGCCACTTCGAGAACGCTCATGCCACCCACCCGTTCTCCCGGCCCCAGGTGAGCCAGGCGTCGGCCATCGCCTGCACCCGGCCCTGGTCGTCACCCGCCACCGGATTCTCTCCGGTGAGCGCTCGGAGTGCCCAGAACCACTGCCGCGGCTCGCGGGCCAGTTCGGCCAGGATCAGGGGGATCACCTGAGGGCCGAGGCCGATGATCCGCTGATACGCCGGGTGGGTACTAATGGCGGTGGGGGACGACAGGTAACGGGTTTCCTCCTGCCACTGGTCCGTGAGTTGATGGAACAACGCCGCCAAGCGTGCGGGCGGAGCGATCAGTGCGGTCGCGGTCGCCATCGCGGGATCCTTCGTCGTCGGAGGGGAAAGGTGTTGAGATTGTAGAAAATCGCGTGCCGCCGGCGGGCCTGGCGGGGATGGTGTATGACCCGATTCGGAGTGACTCATGACCCGCAGCCTGCTCACGCTCGCCTTCCTCACCCCACTGGCCTGGGCCGCCGACCCGCCCGTCGGGGCGACGTTCGACCCGACCGAAGACGTCCGCTTCCCCAAGTGTGCCAACGTCATCGACGTGACCAAGCCGCCGTACAACGCGATAGGCGACGGCAAGACCGACGACACCGCCGCCCTTCAGAAAGCCCTCGACGACACGATGGGCCAGCACAAGATCGTGTACCTGCCGAACGGCACCTACCTGGTGTCCGAGACACTCGTTTGGAAGAACCAGAACTCCCAGAAGCGGAACGCCTACGGGTTCAACTGGGTGCAGGGACAGAACACCGGCAAGACGGTGCTGAAGCTGAAGGACGACACGTTCACCGACCCGAAGAAGCCGCAGGCGGTGATGCACGGCGGCGGGTTCGGGTCGGCCGACTGGTTCTACAACTACGTGCAGAACCTGACCTTCGACACCGGCAAGGGGAACGCCGGGGCGGTCGGGTTGGAGTTCTACTCGAACAACACCGGCAGCCTGCGAGACGTGGCGATCACCAGTGGCGACGGGAAAGGGGTGATCGGCCTCGACCTGGCGCACCGCGACATGAACGGCCCGCTGCTGGTGCGAAACGTGGCGGTGAGCGGGTTCGCCACCGGAGTGCGGTGCGGGCATTCGGTGAACAGCCAGACGCTGGAGAGGGTGACGCTCGGCGGCCAGTCGGAGGTGGGGTTCGTGAACGGCGGGCAGTGCGTGAGCGCCCGCGGGCTGAAGGTGGACGGGGAGGCGACGGCCGTGCGGGCCGACAGCTTCACCGTGCTGCTCGACTGTCAGTTCACCGGCCGAGGCGGGGCGAAGGGGCTGCCGGCGGTGAAGGTCGGTAAGGGGTCGTTCTTCGCCCGCAACGTGACCACCGACGGGTACAAGACGGCCATCGAGTCCGCGGACGCGAGCGGCGGGGCGGCCGGGCCGAAGGTGGCGGAGTACGTGCAGGGCCGCGGCAGTGCGCCGTTCGACGCCGAGAAGAAGTCGCTCGGGCTGGCGGTCGCCGAACCGCCGGCCACCACCTGGGACGACCCGAAAACGTGGGCCTTGGCCGAGACCTTCGGGGCCGATCCGACGGGCGGAAAAGACTCGTCGGCCGCCATCCAGAAGGCCATCGACTCCGGGGCGACGACGGTGTTCGTGCCCGGCTTCTCGCAGGTGTCCAAGCCGATCGTGGTCCGCGGCAAGGTGCAACGGATCATCGGCTCGGGCGGGTGGGTGGACTACAACGGCAAGACGAAGCCGAACTTCGTCATCGAGGACGGGGACGCGGAGAGCGTGACCATCGAACACTTCGCCGACGTGAACGGCGGCATCCAGGTGAACACCACCCGGACGGTGGTGTTCCGCAGCCTGGGAGTCAAGAAGGTGACGTTCTCGAAGCCGGCGGTGGCGTTCTTCGAAGACGTGGTGACGAACGACCTGACCGTGGTGAAGGGGCAGACGGTGTGGGCGCGGCAACTGAACATCGAGAACGAGGGCACACACCTGACGAACGACGGCGGCAAGCTGTGGGTGCTCGGCTACAAGACGGAGCGCGGCGGCACCCTGCTGCACACCAAGAACGGCGGGAGCAGTGAGGTGCTCGGCAACTACAGCTACACCACCACCGCCGGTAAGCTGGCCCCCATGTTCCGCACCGACAACGCCAGCGTGTTCGCCGTGTTCCACGAGGTGTGCTACTCCGGCGACCCGTTCACCGTCTTCGTCGAGGAGAAGCAGGGGGACGTGACCCGGACGGTCAAGCCGGCCGACGGTGGGCTGTCGCCGTATGTCAGCCGACCGGCGAAGAAGTGACGGCGGGGTGTGAGTGGAAACCGGCGAACAGGGCGAAGATGTACCCCATTCGGTCGTGCAGGTCGGCCCAGTTCGTCGAGTGAACAGCGGTCGCGGCCAGGTGTTCGACCACCGCCGGCTCGTCGCTCGTGAAGCTCGCCACGGGCAGCGGCTGAGACACTTTCAGTTGCAGCCCGCCGACGCGGTACTTGAGCAGCCGGGCCGTCACGTACCGCCGCAGGCCCCACGGCATCGCCCCGGCGAGGAGCGGTTGCAGCTTGTGGTGTTCGTGCAGCACGGCCAGGCAGTTGCCCTCCCACATCAGGCGGGCGTGCTCGCGGGTGTCGGCCTCGAACTTCGCCCGGTGGTAGCACGCGAACGCCGCCTTCAGCAGCCGCTGCTCGTCGGGCAGTGTGGCCAGGAAGTCGGCCAGTTTGCCAGCGTCGAAGTGGCGAGCGAACGCGAACCAGCCGAGGTAGCGGGCGGACACGCGGCCGATGTCGGCGACCACGAGCCGATTCCCTTCCAGCACCAGCCGGGCGGC
Organism: Planctomycetia bacterium; assembly: GCA_031441625.1. GTDB lineage: Bacteria > Planctomycetota > Planctomycetia > Gemmatales > Gemmataceae > JALHQU01. The sequence goes on along the minus strand of JANNQE010001261.1, from coordinate 361 downwards.
CCGCCGCGTGCCCGCCGCGATGAGCAGTCGCGTCATCAGCCAGCCGGCCAGCACGCCGAGCAGGGCGAACGGCCACGCGACCAGAAGCCCGGTCAACCCGCCGACCACCGCCGCGGCGAGCGGCAACTCCCACTTGGCCCGCTCGTTCCCCTCCCCGCGGATCGTCTCGCCCGCCTTGCTCGACCCCCACACGGCCCAACTGTGAAAGTTCGGCCCGTCGCCGAGCACGCGGGTCAGCGCACGCCCCAATTCGGCATGAACGGCGGTGATGGCGGCGTTCGACTGCACCGCGTTCGGCACGTTCACCGCCGCCGCGATTCGCCTGGTGTAGTGGGCTTCGATGTGCAGGCGGGGCGTGGCG
>JANNQE010001260.1:0-2276 GCA_031441625.1 Planctomycetia bacterium | reverse complement strand
GCGGCGGGTGTACCACGGGTTTGCGGAAATCCGCGTCCAGCGACAAGTCCTGTGCGCCAACGCCCAAGTTCATGCACCGTTCACCACGCCAACACCGGAATCATGCTGGAGTTCGCAGGATCAGGGCGATTGCACCCGTCGTGTTCGCCCTGGTCGTGGTGGTGGGCGGCATCCCGGTGATGGTGGTCGGCAGCTTCGTGTTCGGACGCGGCAGCCTGATGGTGCGCGTGGGCAGCGTGCTTTGAGGTCGTAGCCATTCGGAAACTCCAGAGAAAACAAGGGATGTTCGCGCCGTCCGGGAGTACGGCACGGGGGTCATTCGACTTCTGCGGGTGGGGCAGTGCGGTGTTCGGCCACGAACCAGACCTGCGTCTCGTTCGTGCGGATGACGTCGCTCACGATCAGGTCGCCGGTGCCGACGTCGGCGTCCCGCTCGGCGTACCGGGCCATCGCGCGGGCCTCCTCCAGGATGACCTCGTGCGCGTGCAGCAGGCGGGCCAACTGCTCGGGCGTCCGCTCGCGACCCTTCGGCGGCCGGGGGATGAGAGTGATCTCGGCCACGTCGGCGGCCATCGCCACACTCACGCTGCCGAGCGTCATGATCCGCTCGGCGAGGGCGTCCACCAGTTCGTCCTGCTCCCGGTAGTGCTTGTCGAAGAGCAGGTGGAGCAGGTAGAAGGTCGGCCCGGACGCCTGCCAGTGGTGCTTGCGGTACAGGTCGCGGAGGGTGATCGTGTCGGCCAGGAGTTGGTTCAGGTTGGCCGCCCCCTCCCGCCGCGCGTCTTCGGCGAGGGCGATGGGCATGGCCGCGAGCGTGCCGAACGCCTGCACCTCTGGTGAGGCGGTGCCGCCGCTCGCGGAGCCTTGGCCAGTGCTGATTCATTCACGGTTGGTTTCTCGGGGGTGTGAAACTTGAATCGGTAGGGTCCGGAGAACACTACGCGGTGCGGGCCGCCGTCTGGGCCGTGTCGGCGTCGAGGTGGGCGATGGCAGCCTCTCGGATCGCTGCCTCGGCCTCGTCCACTGCGGCCGCCGCAAGGAAGATCGCATCCGCAGCGTGGACGCCGGACGGGTTGACGGTGATCTCCTCGGCGAGGCCCTGCACCCCCTCGACCCGCTGGGCCGCCCGCTCGGCCGCCCACTTCTCGGCGTAGGACGCGGCCACCCTGGGGAGCGTCACCACCCCGTCGCGGGCCGTCACCCCGAACTGGGCGGCGGTGATGCTCGACTCCCACTTGACCTCGTCCATGACGTCCTTCTGCAGTTGCGTGCCCGTCTTCATCGTGAACTCCTGGTGTCGAGACTCGGGCGATCCTGCCTGGATGTGCCATCCGGGTGTGTCATTGCGACGGTGGGGCGTTCCACCACCAGTCGGTTCTCGAACCCACGAACACCCGAAACACGTCGCGCCGCTTCCTGCGCGATCTGCTTCAGGTAGAAGCTCGGGATCCGCCCGATGAGGGTGACCCGCCCGGCGGTCACGACGACCACCACCGACCGGAGCGGGGAGTAGGTAGAACGCAAGGCCACGCGAACCGTCACTTCGAGTTCGGCGTCGACCGCTTCGGCACTGGCGTTCGCCCTTCGCACTGGCTCTTCACCCGGCCGCGGTTCAGTCGACTCCCGATGAACCACGGCCGGGTCACGAGATCGGGCGGTGCGTCGCCTCCGCCCCGCCATCCCCATCACGCGTGCGAAGTCGCTCGTGGGTGCGTCCTGCGGTGTCCATCGACCGGTTCACACGGCAAAAAAAACAGTCGGCGCGACACTACACCCGGAGGTGTTCGGTCGCGCCGGCTTACTTGCCTAATAGGGGCCCCGCGTCTGGCGGGTTCCCCGTTCGCTAGTCTTCCGACTTCTTCAACTTCTTCTCAGCAACCCGCGTACCGTCGAGAACAAGATCGCGGATTGTGGTGCCGTTTGGCGACCGGATGCCGAAATCGCAGGCGAATCGGCGTCGAGTTCGACCACGCTCCGGATTCCCGCCGGTTGCGGGCAGGGTCAGGACGGATACCCCTGTGAGACAGCCCAGGCGTAACGCCCAGGGCGTGACCACGGCTATTTCCCCGGCTCGCTTCCGCTCCACGTTTCCGTCGGGGCGTGTCCGGCGAGCAGGAAGACCGTATGCGTCCGGCGAAATGACGCCTGGCGTGGTCGGGTAGTCTGTGAGTTTTCCCGTGGGAGAACTCCGTCATGGCGAGACACCGCCCCGAGAAGGTCCGAGCCTGGCGAGCATTGGTCGAGGCCTGGAAGCGGTCGGGCCAAACCGTCAACGC
>JANNQE010001259.1:0-11888 GCA_031441625.1 Planctomycetia bacterium | reverse complement strand
CCCCCTCACCCCCAACCCCTCTCCCCCAGGGGAGAGGGGGGCCAAAGTCACTTCTTCTTCGGCGCTTCGCTCTCGACGAGCGCTTCGGCGTCGGCCACCACTTGCGGCTTCAGCTTCCGCACGCCCTCCACGTACTCGCCGGCCGGCTTGCTGCCGTTCTTCGAGGCGAGGATGGCGAACTTCAAGATGGACCGCTTCACCAGCGGGTCGGCGTGCGTCTCCTTGTCGGCCAGCCCGAGGACGAACTCGGTCTGGTCCCACTGCTGCCACCGCCGCAGGTCGTCGATGGCGATGTCGGCGATGTCGTCCAGGGTGGCCAAGGCCTTCATGCCGGCGAGTATCTTGTCGGCCGGCACGAGGTCGGCCCGGTGGTCGTGGAAGAAGCGGATGGTGCGGAGGGCGGCGTACCGGGTGGTGAACTCCCGCTTGCGGTCGGCGGCGATGCCGGTGAGCACGTCCCACCCGTCCTTCGGGTCGAGCAGCACGTACCCGGCGAGCATCCCGTCGAGGCCCAGGCTGAAGGCGTTGTCCGGCTCGGCGACCAACTTTTTCAGCGTGGCGGCGTGCTCCGCCTTCCCGCAGTGGCCGAGCAACATGCCGTACAGCCCGTACCGGCTGGCGACCGTGTTCGGGTCCTTCAGCCACTTCACCAGGGTGTCGGCCGGCAGCGTCTTGGCCAGCGCCTGCACGTCCTTGTAGTCGGCGTTGCCGAACTCCATGTAGGCGTCCGAGCTGATGAACAGGTCGTCGTCTTCCAGGTGCTTGAAGTAGAACTCCAGCCGCGCCTGGGCCGACGCCGATTGCAGCTTGCGGGCCGCCTCCAGGTAGTCGGGCAGCTTGCTCTTGGCGCGGATCTCGTCCCCGCGGTAGGCGTCGATGTTGGCGTTGCGGTACTGCGGGAAGACGGCGGCGACGGACGCCACGGCGGATACGGCCGCGTCGGTCGAGTCGGTGTTCACGTAGCAGAACAGGAGCAACTGCGGCGGGGCCTTGCCCTTCTCGGTCGGGATGTACCGCGGGATGGTGATCTCCGCCGCCTTCTCGTAGGCCGGGTGCGGCTTCACCGTCTTGTCGATCTTGAGCGTGGTGCGGCTCTTGGTGAAATCTTTCTCGTCCCGCTCGGCCGACACGACCGTGGCCACGACGATCATGTCGGCCGCGGCCAGCTCGCCGGCGAGCGTCTGGCCCTGAGTGCTACAGAACGGGCAGGCGGACAGGTCGGCGGCGACGCTGACGGCGATGACAATGGCGAGCAACTGGCGGAGCATGGAGGCACTCGTTCGAGGCCGGGTGGGGGTGCGGGGTTATTATCGGCCCGACGATGGGGAACAGGCAAGGCGGAAAGTGCGGCTGAAGCTGTCTTCGCCGTGACCGCAGTGAGCGGTTCGCGCCGCACGCTCCCTGTGGTCGCGGCGAAGACACCAATGCTGCCCCGCATCACTTCTTGTTGAACGTGGCCGGGTCGAACGGGTCGTCGGGGTTTGCTTTCTTCGCGTCCGGCTTGGCGAACGGTGTCGTCTTCAGCGGAGGCAGCTTGCCGGGTTCGGCGGTCGGCGGCGGGGCGGGTTGAGTAGCGCCGGCTTGAATCACCGTTTTGTCGGCCGGCGTCGGCGGAACGGCGGCGGGTGCCGGGGAACCGTCGACGGCGGTCGCCCAGTGCGCCCACAGCACGAGCTTCTTGTACGCCGGGTGGTCGGCCTTCAACGGCGGCTCGGTCGCCTTGCCGTGGGCGGTGGTGGCGAACTTCAACAGCGGGCTGGCGTGCGGGCTGGCGGCATCGAGCAAGTTGGCAATCGCTTTCAGGTTCGCGTCGGCCGCCGGCGGGTCGCTGAACGCCGGGTCGTAGGCTTTCAGCTTGAAGTTGCTGGCGTGCTTGGCGTGGGCGTGGCAGTCGGCGCACACGTTCGACACGATCGGCAGCACGGAGCCGACGAACGCCTTCGTCGCGGCGGAGTTCAGCTTCGGTTCGGTCGGCGGTTGTGCGGCGGCGGTGCCGAGTGCGGCGAGCAGCACGCCGAGCGAGAGTACGCGATTCATGCCCCGGCGGATAACCACACGGGTGCTGGTGGTCAAGACGAGTTGGCGATGCGATGGCGCGACACCACTGTTGACGCCAGTGCCGAAGGCGGGTACGCCCTCGCCGGGGGAACGTCACATGATTGGTCTCTTCAGCCGCTGGTCGGCCGTGTTGTCCGTCGCGCTCCTCGTCGCGGCGGGCGGGTGTCGCCTGTTCAACGGCGAGGAGCGGCAGTTGCCACTGCCGCCGGACGTCACCCCCGAGCAGGTGATCGATGCGGACTCCCCGTCCGAGTCCGTCACCCCACTCGACCCGGAGGACCTGGCCGAGTCGGGGCGGAAGCTGCTCGCCGACCGGCAGAAGCAGGCGATTGACTCGGGGAAGAAGTACAACGTGCTGGCGCTCTCCGGCGGGGCGTCGTACGGGGCGTACTCGGCCGGCGTGCTGTGCGGGTGGAGCGAGAGCGGGCTGACGCCCGAGGCGGGCGGGCGGCCGGTGTTCGACGTGGTGACGGGCATCAGCACCGGCTCGCTCATCGCCCCGTTCGCCTTCATCGGCCCGAAGTACGACCACGTCATCCGCCGCGAGTACACCACCACCCGCACGGAAGACTTCTACAAACGGAACAGTTCCCTCCGCCGCATTGTGTCGGACTCGCTGGTGGACAACACCGGCTTCCGCGAGCGGGTGTTCAACACCGTCACGGACGAGGTGATGCGGGACCTGGCGGCGGCCCACGCCGAGGGGCGGCGGCTGTACGTGGGCACGACGAACGCCGACACCAAGCGGATCGTGTTGTGGGACATCGGGGCCATCGCCACCCGGGGCACGCCCGACGCCCGCCGCCTGGTGTGCGACGTGATCATCGCGTCCGCCTCCATCCCCGCCTTCTTCCCGCCGGTGAAGATCAACGTGACCATCGACGGCCGACAGTACGAGGAGTTGCACATCGACGGGTCGGTCACCCGCTCGCTCTTCTTCCGCCCGCCGGTAGGGCCGAAGGGCGAGGGCGGCCTCAGCCCCGACCGGCTGGCCGGGTCGAACCTGTACGTGCTGGTGGCGGGCAAGATCAACCCGGCCCCGGCGGCCGTCCGCATCCGCACCTTCCCGCTCGCCCTGAGCGCGTCGTCCACGCTGCTCTACTCCGTCACCCGCGGCGACCTCTACCGCATGTACACGTACTGCCTGCTGACGGGCATGAACCTGCGCGTGTCGGCCATCCCGGAGGACGAGGAGGTGCCGAAGTCGTCCACCGAGTTCGTGCCCGAGGAGATGACGAAACTGTTCAACGCCGGCTTCCGGTACGGCCAGAAGGGGGACGTGAGTGTGGCCGTGACCAGCCCGCCGAAGGAGGCGGGCGGCAAAGTGGTGGTCGAGCAGTCGCGGGACGGGACGGCGTGGCGGGACGTGCCTCCCGGCCTGAAAGCGGGGGAAAAGCAGGGGGCGCGGACCGGCACCCGCCTGACCGTCCGCCCGCGTGAGGCGGGCGTCGGCGTGTCGAAAGGGACCGAAGAGTCGAACCAGCCGGGGCCGACCGCGCCGCCCATTCGCGGCCGTTGACGGTTGACGAAACGAAGGCGGGGCGGACCAACTTGGTCCGCCCCGCCCCGTTGTGCCCGACCTGTCACATTACTTCTTGTCCACCTTCACCTTGAACTCGGAGGTCGCCGGGGTGCCCTTGCCCGACTTGGCGGTCAGCTTGATGGAGTGTTCGGCCACCGCCGCGTCGTCCATCACCGTCACCTTCACCGTGAACTTGCCGTCGCCCGAAGCCGGCACCGTCTTCGGCATTTCCACCTTCACCTTGTCCGGCGCGTCGACGCTCAGTTCCACGTCGTCCTTCAGGTCCTTGCCGCGGCTCAGATTGAAGTCCAGTTGCTTCGATTCACCCTGCTTCAGGCCGAACGGCGAGACGAAACCGACCGGGCTGTTGATCGACAGTTTCTCGTCCATCGTCACCTGGTTGCCCTTCGCGTCCGTCACTTTCGTGACGGTGCCGCCGGTGGTCGTGGTCGGCCCGCAGCCGACGAGGGCGAAGGCGAGCGGGAGCGCGGCGGTGAGCAGCAGTTTGCGCAGGGTCATGGGATTCTCCGGTGTGACGGGACGTGCGGTCGCCATCGCCGGGCGGTCTGTGTGACCGACTGTGCGGGCGACACGAAGTCGAGGGGAGAGGAGTGCAGGTGCTGTGCCAATCGACGGGTGTGTCGAACGATTCACCCGGTGAAGCGGCCGGCGCGGAACAGGCCGATGGGGTGGGCAGTGCGGCCGGTGGTGGTCAAGTCGGCCAGGATTTCGCCGACCGTCGGGGCGAACTTGAACCCGTGCCCGCTGAACCCGCACGCCACCGCCACCTGCGGGAACCGCGGGTGGCGATCGATCACGAAGTGCCGATCCGGGGTGAGCGTGTACATGCACACTTCGGCCGCGACGGGTGGGCCGTCGGCCGCGGGCAGGTGCCGCGCGAGGAACGCCCGCACTTCGGCCACTTCGCCCGGTTCGACGGTCCAGTTCACCGCGTCGGGCGATGGTAGTTCCGGTGCCCCGTAATGCTGAGCGACCTTCACCCCCTCGGACGCTATGTTCGGAAGGCCGTAGAACGGCCCGTCGGGGGTGTCGAGCAGGAACACCGGGAAGCGGTCGGGAGAAAACTCCGCGTCCGCCGTGTGAAACCACCATTGCACCTGTCGCATCACGCTCAGTGACACCCCGATGTCAGCGAGCAGGCGGGTGGCCCACGCCCCGGCGGTGACGACCAGTCTGGCCGCCGAGTACGTCCCATTCGCAGTTCGCACTTCCACGCCGTCGCCCACCGCCTTCCATGCGACTGCCGGTTCCTCCGCACGGAGGTCGGCCCCGTGGGCAATGGCGTCGTCGATGTGGGCCTGCACGCACGCCTCGACGGCGAGGATGCCGGCCGACTGTTCGAGCGTCCCGGTGAAGGTCTCGGGGATGCGGAATTGCGGGTAGCAGGCTTCCACGTCCTTCGCCGTGAGCGTCTCGACCGGCAGCCCGTGTTCGACCGCCGCTCGCTGCACGCCGGCGATCAGTTCGCCGTCGGGTGAGCCCACGCACAGGCACGGGCACTGGGTGAGCAACTTCGTGCCCGTCCGCTCTTCGAGTTCCGCCCACAGGGTGAACGCCCGCTCCACTAACGGCACATACGCCGGGTGCTCGTAGTAGGCGGTGCGGATGATGCGGGTGCGGCCGTGCGAGCTACCGCGGTGGTGGGCGAAGCCGAACTGTTCCAACCCGAGCACGCGGACACCCCGCCGGGCGAGCGCCGCCGCCGCCGCCGACCCCATCCCGCCCAGGCCCAGAACGATCACGTCGTAGTTCACGGCATTTCCCCGCAGCGTCCCGTCAGATTATCCCGGCCGCGGTGTACTCGGGGTGAGATTCTTTCAACCTCGGGTTGCGTCCGCCACCTGCGGTTATACGATGGTATACGACACACGCACCTGACGCGAGGCCCTGCCATGTCGAAGCACGCCCGCCACGCCTTCACGCTCATCGAACTGCTCGTCGTCATCGCCATCATCGCCATCTTGATCGGGCTGCTGTTGCCGGCGGTGCAAAAGGTCCGCGAGGCCGCCGCCCGCATGACGTGCAGCAACAATCTGCACCAGATCGGCCTGGCCATGCACAGCTACGAGGGCGCGAACCAGAAGCTGCCCGCCGGGTACGTGTCCCGCACCACGGCCGTGAACGGCGACAACCTGGGGCCGGGCTGGGGCTGGGCGGCGTACCTGCTGCCGTATGTGGAACAAGAGAACCTGTTCCGCCAGATCAACCCGAACGTGGACATCCTGGACTCCGCCCACGCGAACGTCCGCGTCACTCCGCTGAAGGTGTACCGCTGCCCGTCGGACACCCCCGCCGGCGGCGACACCTTTCTGGCCGAAGGGGAGAGTGGCCCGCTGGTGCGGTTGGCGTTCGCCAACTACGTCGCCTGCGGCGGCACGTTTGAAGTGAGCGGCTTCCCGGACAACAACACCGGCACCTTCCAGCGGAACAGCGGGTATCGCATCACCGACATCACCGACGGTAGCAGCAACACCCTGATGGTCACGGAGCGGTGGTCGAAGTTCTCTCCGATGACGACGTGGACCGGGGCGCTCACCGGCGCGCACAACCCGCCGCTCAACCCGGCCTTCGAGGACGAAGGGCCGCAGACGTTCGTGCTGACGCAGACCGGCGAACTGGACGAGGGCCGCACGCCGAACAACACCCTCGGGCACGTGGAGGACTCGACCAGCCCGCACTCCGGCGGGGTGAACGCCCTGTTCGGCGACGGCAGCGTGCGGTTCCTCCGCAACAGCATCAGCCCGGCCACGTGGGTGGCACTGGGCACCCGCGCCGGCGGCGAAGTGCCGGGCGACTTCTAAGGTGGCACAGGCATTCCTGCCTGTGTTCCAGTGCCATCACAGGCAAGAATGCCTGTGCCACCAGAGTTTCATCCCATGCCCCCGCGTCGCCTCCTCGTGTGGTCGGTCGTCGCCACGCTCGCCATCGCGGGACTGGCGGTCGGCGGGTGGTGGCTGGCCAGCCGGGGCGACGAGTTTGCCACACTGTCGGGTCACATTGGCCCGGTGCGAGCGGTCGCGTTCGCCCCGAACGGACAGGCACTCGCGTCCGCCGGCGACGACGGCACGGTGCGGGTGTGGGATGTCTCATCACGTCAGACGGTTCACACACTCCGCGGGCACACGGGCCGTGTGACGACGCTGGGCTACAGTTCCGGCGGGTTGCTTGCGTCCGGCGGGCGCGACGGCACGGTGCGACTGTGGGACACGCAGACCGGCACCGAAACGGGCGTGTGGCCGGCGTCGAAGAAGGCGATCGAGTGCCTCGCCTTCAGCCCGGACGGTGCCACGCTCGCCGCGGCCGGTGCCGACCATCAAGTTCACCTCTGGAACGTGAGTGAGAAGAAGCCGATTCGCACGCTTCCCGGTCACTCGAAGCACGTTCATGGACTGGCCTTCTCGACGGACGGCAAGCAGTTGGTCTCCGGCGCGGAAGACGGCACCGTCGACGTGTGGGACGTGCGCTCCGGGGCGAAGATCCGCGAGATGAGTGTCGGCAAGCACCACGTTCACGGGCTCATGGTGTCGGCGGACGGCCACACGCTGGTGGCGTGTTGCGGCGGGCACGGGCTGACGCTGTGGGACTGGCCGGGGGCGAAGGACCGCGGGGCGAAGTTCGACGGCGGCGGGCTGGCGATGGCCGCCGCGTGTTCGGCCGACGCGAACACGCTGGTGACGGTTCACGAAGACCGCGCCGTGAAGGTGTGGAACTCCGCCGGCGGGAAGCCGGTGAAAGTGCTGTGGGGGCACAAGGAAACGCCGGTTGGGGTGGCCCTCTCGCCCGACGGCGGCACCATCGCCACCGCCGCCGTTGATGGCACCGTGAAGCTGTGGAAGGTGCCGGCGAAGTAGGTTTCTAGGCATCGTAGACCAAATCAGAACACGACAAATTCGCCGTAGGCTCTTCGCCTCACGACACTTCCGGCAAATTCCGACAGATGGGGTTTCGGACGGGTGGGTGGTTTTGGTAATTTAGGCGTTCTGATCAGGACGTTCGACGCCACGCCGCGTCTGCCGAAGGAGTCAGGGACGTATGGAAGGCACCCTCCGGCTGTTGGAAGTGGTCCGCGACAGGAAGCTGTCGAGCGGTGCGCTCCGCGGGCTGTTCCACATCGCCATCGGCCGCACCGTGACCGCCCCCGACGGCTCCATCGTGTCCGGCGGGGTCACGTGGCGGGAGTTGGCCACGCTGCTGAAAGACGCCAAGTACGACAAAGAGTTGGTTCGCGAGTTCGGGGCCGACCCGGACGGGCTGGCACCGAAAGACCGCGAGAAGATGTGGTATCACGCCATCGGGCTGGCGAAGGTGGACTCGGCCGTCGCGCGCACGCAGGCGGACAAACTGGCCGCCGCCCTGAAGCCGCTCGGCTTCATCGTTGGCCCCGCGGTCGGCGGGCCGTCCAAGCTGGCCAACCTCGGCCCGTCGCCGTTGCCCACCTCGCCCACGACGCACGACACGGGCTCCGAGGACGAGTCCCCTCCCAGCCCGAAGGGGAAACCGAAGCCGAAGCCGAAAAAGTGAGCGGTTCATCTTGAACGGCGTGCGCGGGTGGGCGACAACGGTGGTATGCCACCTGCCCCCGACGCCGACGACTTCCGCACTGACGAAGAACTGGCACGCGCCCACCAGCGCGGGGACGCCGTCGCGCTCGCCGTGCTGGTGCGGCGGCACGAATCGCGGCTACGGGCGTTCGTGTACGGCAACCCGCAGTGGGTGAGCGCCGGAAGCGCCATCCTCCGACACCTCTGGTCCGCGGTGGATCGCGGCATCCGCGAGGGCAAGTGCCGCGGGCCGTTCCGCGCGTGGCTGTTCAAAGTGGCCGACACCGTGGCGACCAAGCACACCGGCGGCGCGCCGTCCGAACGGGCCGCCGCACTCGCCACCTGCTTCGGCCGGCTGATGAAGGCCAGGCCGAAGTTGCACCGGCTGGTGATGTGGGTGAGCCACGGGTTGAACCGCACCGTCGTCGCCAAGCGCCACCGCATCACGAAAGCCCGGCTGAAGGAGCACTACACGCGGGCGGTGGCCGCCGTGCGGGACTGCATGAGCGGGCGGAGCGACACGCCGACCGACGAGCCGAACCGAGAGGTGGCCCTATGACCCTCCACCTGGAGCAGGTGCCGTTCGACTCCGCTCGCCTGCCGGCGTGGCTCGAGCGCCACCTCGTGGGCGACCACCTGGGCGAGTTGATCGAAGAGTTGGTGGCCGTCCGCCCGCTGCAATCGCCGCTCGACTTCGACCGCTGGTTCGCCCCGTTCAAGGAGCACATCCTGTCGGCCGGGTTGTCGCGCGTGCCGCGGAAGGCGCTCCGGCAGTTGCTCGCCGACCCGCCCGCGCTGCGGAAACTTCAAGCAGCAGTGCTGATCGGCGGCGGGGGATTTTGGGACGACGTGCCGCGGTCGAAAGGGTTCCACCGCCGGCTGAAGGCCACGCGCCCATCGACACCCGCACCGGCGAAAGCGCGAACCCCGGCCCCGCCGCGTACCGCCCCGCGACCACTCCCGCCGGAGCCGGTGACGCTTGCCGTCGTCCCACCGCGCGAATCACCTGCCAGGCGCGGCTTGCCGGTGTGGGTGATCGTCACCGCGGTCGCAGCTACCTTCGCGGTCAGCGTCGCGGCGGTAGTCGTGGTGCTGATCCTCACCACCCGCGGCGAGTGAGCACCCGGCATGATGGACATCCCGCACGACCACGACCAGCGGTTCAAAGAACTGATCAAAGAGTTCTTCAGCGACTTCTTGACGCTGTTCTTCGCCCCGTTCGCCCGGCGGTTCGACCTGTCGTCCGTCGAGTGGCTGGACAAGGAACTGTTCGACGACCCGCCCGATGGGGCGAAGCACGTCGTCGATCTGGTGGCGAAGGTGCGGGCGACCGAACCGGTCGACCCGACCTCGGTCGACCCGACCGCTTGGCTGGCACTCGTTCACGTGGAGATCGAATCACCCGACCGCACGACACTGCTCAAGCCGCGGCTGCCCGGCTACTACTTCCAACTGCGGTCGCGGCACGGCTTGCCCGTTCTGCCCATCGTCCTGTACCTGAACGTGGGGCTGGACGGCATCGGCGAGGACGTGGTGGAGGAGCGGTTCTGGGAGTTCCAGACGCTCACGTTTCGTTACCTGTACGTCGGCCTTCCGGCGTTGAATGCGGAAGACTACGTTGGAGGGGACAACTGGCTCGGGGTGGCGCTGTCGGCTCTCATGCGGATGCCACCGGGCCGGGCGGCCGAACTGGGGGCCGAAGCACTGCGGCGGATCGGTCAGGCACCCGTGACAGAAAAACAACGGCTCTACTTGGGCGACTGCGTTGAAGCGTACTTGAACCTGCCGCCGGAAGAACAGGCCCGCTTCCGCGCCATCTTACACGCCAACTCCGAGGACAAACTCATGCCACGAAACAAGACATCGTTCGACTTCGGCCTCGAAGAAGGGATGGAGAAGGGGATGGAAAAGGGGATGGAGAAGGGGATGGAGAAGGGCCAAGCCAGCGCACTTCGGGCGATGCTCGGCGAGCTACTCGAAGCCAAGTTCGGCGCGGTGCCGGCTGACCTTGTGGCCAAGTCCGCCGCCGAAACCGATCTCGCCCTGCTCAAGCGGTGGGTGGTCGAAGCGGGTAAGGCCGACACTCTCGCCACCTTCCGCGCGGCGGCGCAACTTTGACCGCTCCGGCCGGCGGCGGCGGGTTGTGATATAGTCCTCGTGTCCACCCGCCGACCCGGAGTTGCTTCGCCACATGGCCACCCCCGTCGCGTCCGTCCCCGAATACTGCGCGGCCATCGGCCGCAGCAAGCTGCTCTCCGACACCGCCCTCCGCGACGTGCGGGCGAGGTGGAAGGCCGACCCGAAGGCGTCCGACGCCGACGTGGAAGGGTTCCGCAAGTTCCTGATCCGCGAAAAGGTCCTCACCGAGTATCAGGCGGCGCTCATCCAGCGGGGGCGGGCGGAGGGGTTCCTGCTCGGCGAGTACGTGATTCTGGACCGCATCGGCAGCGGGCAGTCGGCGGGGGTGTACAAGGCGCGGCACACGTCCGGGCAGGTGGTGGCGCTGAAGGTGCTGCCGGGGTCGAAGGCGAAGGAGCCGAACACGCTCACCCGCTTCCAGCGGGAGGGCCGTCTGCTCACCCAACTGGACCACCCGAACGCGGTGCGGGCGTTCCAGGTCGGCCAGGGCGGGGGGGCGCACTTCATTGTGATGGAGTACCTGGAAGGGGAGACGCTCGACGCCGTGCTCGAGCGGCGGAAGAAACTGCCGGTGGCCGAGGCGGTGCGGCTGGTGCATCAGGCGTTTCTGGGGTTGCAGCACCTGCACGAGCGGCGGATGGTCCACCGCGACATGAAGCCGACCAACCTGATGCTCATCCCGCCACCGAAGGCGGACACGCTCGGCAGCACGGTGAAGATCCTGGACATCGGCCTCGGCCGGGAGCTGTTCGACGAGGCCAGCCCGCTCACGCAAGACATCCACCTGACGACCGAAGGGGCGCTGCTCGGCACGCCCGACTACATGTCCCCGGAGCAAGCCCGCGACGCCCGCAGCTCGGACATCCGCGCCGACATCTACAGTCTCGGGTGCGTGCTGTACCACCTGCTCGCCGGCCGCCCGCCGTTCACCGACAAGAACGTCATGGCCCAAATGGTGAAGCACGCCACCGCCCCGGTGACGCCGGTGCGGGAACTGGTGCCCGAGGTGTCGCTCGGCCTGTCGGCCGCGGTGGACGAGTTGCTGGCCAAGAAGCCGGACGACCGCCCGCAGACGCCGGCCGAGGCGGCCGACCTGATCGCCCCGTTCCTGGCACCGGCGGGCGACCGCCCCGAAGCCGGCAGCGTGCTGCCGGCGTACAAGGAGTGGCTGGAGTCGGAATCGGCGATGGAGATGCCGGCCGACCTGATGAAAGCGGTCATCGCGGCCACCCCGCCGGTGGCCATACCGGCCCCGCTGGTGGCCACCCCGGTGGCGACACCACCGATGGCTCGGCGGGCGCAGCCCGCGCCCAAGTCGAAGCCGCTCGCCGCGCCGGTGATCGCCGCCGCCCCGCCGCCGGCCGAGATCAACGTCGAACTGGTGACGATGCCCGACCCGCGTCGGGGTGAAGACGACGGGGACGACGAGGACGAGGACGAACCGCGGGGGCTTCTCGACCTGGACCGCCGCGACTGGATCATGCTCGGCGGCGGCGGGTTCATGATGCTGCTGGCCATCGGCATCGGGTACGCCGTCACCCGCCTCATCGGGTCGTAAGTCACTGGTGGCGAGCCGAGCGGCGTGAGCCGCCGGGTGGTTTCAAATG
>JANNQE010001258.1:0-3524 GCA_031441625.1 Planctomycetia bacterium | reverse complement strand
GCGGCGGGTGTACCACGGGTTTGCGGAAATCCGCGTCCAGCGACAAGTCCTGTGCGCCAACGCCCAAGTTCATGCACCGTTCACCACGCCAACACCGGAATCATGCTGGAGTTCGCAGGATCAGGGCGATTGCACCCGTTGTGCATGTAGAATCTCTCCTCTGGTGGCAGTGCCCACTACCTGTCAGCCCGACGCGCGAGCGAGGGCCAAGCCACTTGTTCGTAACGGCGTGCGGTCCTTGCTCACGCGTCGAACTAACGAGATTTGCGTGGAGCCAACGATGTCGAGAATTCATCACCGGTGGCGGTTGGTAGGATCGGCCCAACTCCTTATGAGGGTTGCCGTGCTCATCGCCGCGGGGCTGGGGGTGAACAGCCTCCTCGACCCATTCGATGACCGGCCGTTTGACCGCGCGGCATGGGCGGCGGCCGAAGACCGCGAGTGGGATCGTGGTCCGATGGCACGAGATGCGATTCGTCACATCCCGTCGGGCACCTCAAGAGAACGGGTGCAGGAACTCCTCGGTGAGACAGAGGTCATCCCGGCCGGCGGGGACCGCTGGGGCATCACCCCGCAATCCGGGGAGACGTGGTCGTATTACCTCAGCTGTTGGAGCGGTTTGGGACCATACAACCTGGACGCCGCGTTCGTGTACGTCCACTTCGACCGCAATGGGCGGGTGGTGTTTGCCGAAATCAACGGCGGGTAGCGAGCCGGCGGCTCGGCCCTCGCTCGCGCCACGACCTACCGGAGCGCCGCCCGCATCCGCACCGCCGCGATCTCGGGCGGGACGGCGTTGATGAAGCATCCGCTGCCCCACTCGAACCCGGCGGCGCGGGCCGTCTTCGGCGCGACCTCGATGTGCCAGTGGTAGTACGGCATGTTCCCCGCCCGCAGCGGGCCGCAGTGTAAGTACCAGTTGTACGCGGGGCCGTTCAGCACCACGTCAATCGCCACTAGCAGCCGCTTCATCTGCACGGCCAGCACCATCAGGTCGTCGTCGGTCGCCGTCTCGAACCGGCTGTCGTGCGCCTTCGGCAGCACCCACGTCTCGTAGGCGAACCGCGGGGCGAACGGGCAGGCGGTGAAGAACTGGTCGCCGTCCTCGATCACCCGCAGGGCCGACTCCGCCTCGAACCGCAGCATGTCGCAGTACACGCACCGCCGCTCGCGGCGGTAGTAGTCGTTGCCCGCTTCCAGTTCGGCGCGGATGGCGTCGGGCACGATCGGCAGGGCGACGATCTGCGAGTGCAGGTGCGCCAGACTCGCCCCGGCCTCGGCCCCCACGTTCTTGAACACGCTGGCGAACGCGAACCGCGGGTTCTTCGCCATCACCTTCAGCCGCTCGCGGTAGGCCACCAGCAGGCGGGCGAACTCGGCGTCGGTCAGCGTCGTCGGGTCGGAGTCGTGCCGGTCGGTCTCGATCACCACCTCGTGCCGGCCGTAGCCGATCATCGCCTCGGAGAAGCCGTCGGGCGTGATGCCGAGCGGGGACGAGTCGGGCAACTCCTTCACCGCCGGGACCTTGTTCGGCACCACGCGGAGGTGCCAGCCGGGGCCGTCGGGCGCACTGCCGGGGTCGCGGACGGCGTACACCTCGCTCGGCGCCATCGCCTCGCCGCCGGGGCAGAACGGGCAGACGCCTTTGCTCGCCGCGTCGCGGCGGGGGTGCGGCTCGCCGTGCTGGAGCTGGATCGGCCGCAGGGCGCGCTCGGGGGCGAGCACCACCCACCGGCCGGTGACCGGACAGCGGCGGTACTCGGGGGTGGTGATACCGGCCATGTCACTCCTCCGCGATTTCACCGCCGAGGGCACATGAGGGCACGAGAGGAAGCGGAAGAGAGAAATCAGATTTCACCGCAGAGGGCGCAGAGAGCGCGGAGAAGAGAGCTGGGAGCGAGGCCGAGTTCTGTTCCTTCTCTCTCTGCTGTCTTCTCTCTGCGCCCTCCGCGCCCTCTGCGGTGAACACTCTTCTGTCCTCCTCTCGTGCCCTCATGTGCCCTCAGCGGTGAAATCTCTTCTCTACCCATCGGCCGCCGCTCGGGTGAGGCGGTCGCGCACGGCCCGCCACTCGTCGGCGTCGGGCGGCAACAGGGCGATGATGCGGTCGAAGCCGCCGGCGTCGAGGGCGTGCAGGTCGGCGTACAAACTCGCGGCGGCGGCGGACGGGCCGGACGGCACGGCGTAGCGTGCCACCTTCAGCCCGGCCGTCTCGTACAGGTTCACCAGGAAGTCGGCTTCCGCCTGTGTGTCGGTCACTTCGATGGCGGTTCGCGGCGAGTAGTGTTTCGTCAACATGCCGGGTGAAGGCAACGCACCTGCCTCGCTCGCACCGACCGCCACCGGGCCGACGACGGATTCGAGTTGACTGACCGAGATCAGGCCGGGGCGGAGCAACCGCACCACATCGCCGGTCACGTCCACCACGGTCGATTCCAGCCCGCCGGGGCACGGCCCGCCGTCGAGCAGCACGTCGATTCGATCACCCAAGCTCGCGCGGACGTGGGCGGCGGTGGTGGGCGACAGTTCGCCGGAACGGTTCGCACTCGGTGCGGCGACTGGCACGCCACAGGCCCGCAACAGTGCCAACGCGACCGGGTGCGCCGGCACGCGAACGGCCACCGTCGGCCCGCCGGCCGTGACCGCGTCCGGGATGTCGGCGGTCTTCGTGACGACCAGCGTGAGGGGGCCGGGCCAGAAGGCGGCGACCAGCTTCTCGGCGGCGGGCGTCCAGTCGGGCGTGAGCGCCTTCGCCTGTTCGCGGTCGGCGACGTGAACGATGAGCGGGTTGACGGCCGGCCGCCCCTTCGCCGCGAACACCCGTGCCACCGCCGCCGTATCAAGGGCGTTCGCCCCCAGCCCGTACACCGTTTCCGTTGGGAACGCCACCAGCCCGCCGGCCCGCAGGGCGTCCGCCGCGGTGCGGATGGCGTCCGCGTCCGGGGTACTGGGATTCACCACAAGTTCACACGACGGCGGCATAGAATGGCGTCAACTGGTCCGGTGGCGGACAGGTGCAACACCCGTCTCGATTGTGGTACAAGATAGGGACCGCGACGACCCACAGCCCGCGGACTCTCCCACCATGGCTGACACGACCCCCACCCCGACCCTCTCGCCCGACCAGCGGCGGATCGCGGTCGAGAACTTCGAGCGCGCCCGCCAGGTGCTCCAGTCGGGCAACTCCGATTACGCCATTCAGTTGCTCCGCACGTGCTGTCGGCTGGACCCCGGCAACCTGCACTTCCGCCAGACCCTCCGGCGGGCGCAGAAGGCGAAGTTCGGCGACGACCTGAAGGGGAGCACGTTCGCGTTCCTGTCCACCCCGCGGTACAAGGCGAGTGTGAAGGCGGCGAAGGCCGGGCGGGACTATTTCAAGGTGCTCGAAGCGGGCGAAGACGTGCTCACGCGGAACCCGTGGGATTTGGGCACGCAGATGGACATGGCCGAGGCGTTCGAGGCGCTCGGGCTGTCCGATCTGGCCGTGTTCTCGCTCGACCAGGCGCGGCAGAAGTACCCGAAGG
>JANNQE010001257.1:0-3779 GCA_031441625.1 Planctomycetia bacterium | reverse complement strand
CGCCTCCTCCTGATACTGATCCCGTTGCTCCTGATCGCCTGGGGCGTCACGGCGCTCTACCCGGTGGACTACGCCGAGTACGCCTACGTCACGCGGTTCGGCCGGCCGGTCGAGGTGATCGACGGCGAGTCCGACGCCGGGTTGCACTTCAAACTGCCGTGGCCGATTGACTCCGTCGCCCGCATCGACCGCCGCGTGCAGTCGTTCGACCTGCCGGCCGTCGAGTCGCTCACCCGCGACACCAAGCGGAACACCATCGACAAGACGCTGACGGTCGATGCGTTCGTCACGTGGCGGGTGCCCGACGCCACCGCCGCCGACACGTTCGTGAAGGCGACCGGCGGCCCTGAGCAGGTGAAGAAGCTACTCGCCCCGCAGATCAGCGGGCGGCTGGCCGCGGTGGTCGGGGCGATGTCGCTCGACGAACTGGTGTCGGTGCCGAAGGCCGACGACCCGGCCGAGCGGCAGGCGCTCGCCGACCGCCGTGTCGCGGCATTCGAGGAGAAGCTGTTGGCCGACGGGTTCGTGCAGAAGGTGCGGGAGCAGTACGGCATCGAGATCGTGACGCTGCGGCTGCGGCGGCTGACGTTCCCCGAGGCGGTGCGGACGAGCATCTACGAACGGATCCGTGCCGAGCGGACCATCAAGGTGGCCGAGTACGAGAACGAGGGCCGCCGCGAGGCGTCCCGCATCTCCGCCGAGGCCGAGCAGAAACGGCGAGAGGTCGAGGCGACGGCGCGGGCGGAGAAGCAGCGGATCGAGGGCGAGGCGGACGTGAAGGCCGACCAACTGCGGAACGAGGCTCACGCCAAAGACCCCGAGTTCTACGCCTTCCTCCAGCGGCTGAAGGCGATGCAGGCGGTGCTGGCCGACTCGCGTGACGTGCTGCTACTGTCGCTCAATCACGAACTGTTCCGCCTGTTGAAGGAAGCCCCGAAGCAGCCGCCAAGCAAATAGGGTGGCCGACTCTCTCCGAGAGTCGGATTCCGAACCCGCTCTCGGAGAGAGCGGGCCACCCTACCCGAGCCACCCATGCGCCGCCTCAAATACATCGTGCCGGTCCTGCTCGCGCTCTACCTGCTCACCGGCGTCTCGCAGGTGGAGCCGGACGAGCGGGCGGTGGTGCGGCGGTTCGGCCGGGTGATCGACCGCCCCGGCCCCGGCCTCCGCATCGGCCTGCCGTGGGGCGTCGATCAGGTGGACAAGTTCAAGGTGCGGACGGTCCAACTGACGGTCGGGTACAACCCGGACGAGACGGCCGACTCGCCCGGCATCCCGACGGGGCAACTCATCACCGGCGATCAGAACCTGATCAACCTGCGGATGGTGGTGGCTTACGCCATCGACACCCGCGATGGCGAGCTGGACAACTACGCCGCCCACCGCGACCGCGTGGACGCCGTGTTGTCCCGCGAGGCCGAGGCGGTGGCGAGCGAGTGGGCGGCGGCGCGGACGGTGGACGACGTGCTGTCCGGCCGTGCGGCGGTGGCTCAGCAAGTGGCCGACCGCCTGCCCGCGCGAATTGCACTGCACCGGCTCGGCATTGTCGTTCAGAGGGTGAGCGTCGAACACCTCGCCGCGCCGGACGAGGTGAAGGACTCCTTCGACGCCGTGAACCAGGCGCAGACGGGCATCCGCACGCGGGTGAACCAGGCCGAGCAGGACGGGCAGCGGCGGGTGAGCGAGGCGAACTCACTGCGCCAGCGGTTGCTCAGCGAGGCGAAGGCGTATGCCAACGAGCGGGAGACGCTGGCCGCCGCCGACGCCGACGCCTTCACCAAACGGCTGAAATCCTACCAGACGCTACGGCAATCGAACCCGGACATCCAGTCCGCCATCTGGCGGGAGGAGGTGGGCAGAATCCTGGCCGGGGTGAAGGAGCGGGGCCGCATCGAGGTGCTCGACGACGTGCTCGGCCCGAACGGGCTGGAGTTGAACCAGTTCATCCCGACGAAGAAGTAGCGGGCCGGCCAGTGTCGCCGCCACGCTCCGCGGGGCGGTCAACTCGTCCGCCCCGCGGAGCGTGGCGGCAACATTGAACCAGAGTACCAACGCCGCCTATCACTTCCCCATGTCTGATCGCTTCTTCACGCCCGAACTGCTGTCCGCCGGCGACCTCACACTGACGGGGCCGGACGCGCACCACTTGTCCACCGTCCGCCGGTTCGCCCCCGGCGACGCGGTCGTGCTGTTCAACGGCGACGGGTGCGAGTACCCAGCGGAAGTGGTCGCCGTCGGCAAGAAGAGCGTCACGCTGACCGTGCTGCGGCGGGAGGCGGTGTCACGTGAAGTGCCTTTCCCAGTCGTCGTCGGGTCGGCACTGCCGAAGGGCGACCGGGCCGACTATCTCATCGAGAAGCTGGTGGAGGTGGGGGCCACGCGGTTCGTGCCGCTCGTCACCGAGCGATCGGTTGTCATCCCGAAGGAGGGCACGCTCGCCAAGTTGGAGCGCGGGGTGATCGAGGCGAGCAAGCAGTGCGGGCGGAACGTGCTCCTGCGAATCGACCCGCCGAAGCTGTGGGCCGAGTTCGTTCACATGCCCGATCTTCCGGCGGCGAAGTACTTGCTGCACACGACTGACGGCACGCCGGCCGAACGGTCGGCGGACGGGGTGGCGTTCGCGGTCGGGCCGGAGGGCGGGTTCACGGCGGCGGAGGTGTCGATGGCGGTCGGTGCCGGGTGGCGGGTGGCCAGCTTCGGCCCGCGGGTGCTGCGGGTGGAAACGGCCGTGGTCGTCGCCGCCGCGTGGGCGACGGGGTCGGGGTGACGCCCGGCCCGCGGCAGCTACCATGTCGCCATGAACTACGCCATCTGCAACGAGACGTTCGACGGCTGGGACCACGCCCGCGTGTGCGGTCGCATCGGCGAACTCGGGTACACCGGGTTGGAGGTCGCCCCGTTCACCCTCGCCCCGCTGATTACGGACGTGTCGTCGGCGCAGCGGAACGATCTACGACGAACGGCCGAAGCCGCAGGCGTGAAGCTCCTCGGCCTGCACTGGCTGTTGGCGAAGACGACCGGCTTTCAACTCACCTCGGCCGATGCGTCGATCCGCAAGAAGACCGGCGAATACCTCGCGGAGTTGGCCCGCTGTGCGGCCGATTTGGGTGGCGACATCCTCGTGCTCGGTTCACCAGCACAGCGAAAAATCCCCGACGGTTATACCCGCGAGCAGGCCGCCGACTTCGCCCTCGATTCACTCTCACACTGCCTGCGGACACTTGGGGACACGGGAGTCAAACTCTGCCTGGAGCCGCTGACGCCGAAGGAAACGGACTTCATGAACACGGCGGCGGAGGCGGTGGAACTGATCCACCGGCTGGGCCACCCGAACGTGAAGATCCACCTGGACGTGAAGGCAATGACCGCCGAGCCGCGGAGCGCCGCCGACACCATCCGCGAGTACGCGAACTGGACGTACCACTTCCACGCCAACGACCCGAACCTGCGGGGTCCGGGCTTCGGCGACACTGACTTCAAGCCGATCTTCGCGGCGCTGAAGGAGACGGGCTACGCCGGCTGGGTGTCGGTGGAAGTGTTCGACTACTCGCCGGATGCCGACACGATCGCGAAGGAGAGCATCCGCTACATGCGGGAGTGTGAATCGTAGGTCGGGCTGTGCCCGACGCCAACCACCCGTTAGCCCGACGCGCGAGCCTGACTGTTACCCACATCTTGCGGGTTTGGGTCGTGTTCGGCGAGGCATCGTCTCGGCCAACTCGATGCCGAGCATCAGGTCGGCCAGCCGCTGGTCACCCCGCCAGATCGATCCCCATCCC
>JANNQE010001256.1:0-4064 GCA_031441625.1 Planctomycetia bacterium | reverse complement strand
TACCACGCGCTCGGCTACACCGCCGCCGACGCGGTGACGGACGTCACCGGCCGGCCGCACCACTTCGTGCAGGGCCGCCCGGTGCTGAAACTGTTCGGATGACACCCCGCCGGTTCAGAACGACTTCGTGCCTGTTCGCGGAACTCGGGAAAATGCTTCGAGTTCGTCTGCGGTCACACCGGGGTGGGGTTCGGTCAACAGATCCACTCGCGGAGTCGTCCCGGTATGCCTCGCCGCAATCTGCTCATCGCGCCTCTCCTCGCCGCCCTCGTCGGCGGCTTCTCGTTTGCAGCCGAACCGACCGACGTGAAGTTCGCCACCGCCGCCGAGAGCAAGGCCGAGTACGAAAAGGCCGTCGCCCCGTTCCTGGCCAAGCACTGCACCGCCTGCCACGGGCCGAAGAAGCAGGAGGGCGACCTCGACCTGACCGCCCTTGACCCGGACATGAAGGCGACCACCAGTGGTGCCCGGTGGGCGATGGTGGTCGAGAAACTGGCGAACGGCGAGATGCCGCCGAAGGGGAAGCCGCGGCCAGGTGACGAGGAGTTGATCGCGGCCGGGCGGTGGGCCCACGCCGAAGCGAAGCGGGCGAACCGGCCGTTCACCCGCCGCGCCGCCTATGCCAACGGCAACGTCGTCCCGCACCACGTCCTGTTCGACCCGAAGACCAGTCCGCCGTTCGACGGCGGGCCGCGGGTCCGCCGGCTCAGCCCGGAGATCTACGCCGCCTTCACCAACGACCTTGCCAAGGGCAAGCCGGGCATCGGCCAGCCGTTCTCGCCCGAGGGGAAGTCCACGTTCAAGGACATGGGCGGCCCGAAGATGGACGAGCCGGTGACCGTCCAGTTGTTCAACAACGCCCTGCTCGTCGCGGAAGCCCAGACCGCCCACAAGATCGAGGGCGACGCGATCAAGGGCGTCGGCAACGTGCCGAAGGAGTTCCTCGCCCTACTCGACCCGAAGGCCCCGCCGACCGACGCCCGGATCGACGCCGCCATCGCTTACCAGTTCAACGCCGTCCTGAAGCGGCCGCCGGCCGACGACGAGAAGACCCGGTTCGTGAAGCTCATGAGGAAGAACATCGCCGACGCCGGGCAGACGGTCGGCGTGCGGTACACCCTCGCCACCGTGATGATGCTGCCCGACGCCGTGTTCCGCATGGAGGTCGGCTCGGGCAAGCCAGACTCGAAGGGCCGCGTGCGGCTCGCGCCCCGCGAGATCGCCTTCGCCATCAGCTACGGACTCACCGACAAGCGGCCGGACGCCGAACTCCTCAAGGCGGCCGCGACCGGCGAACTCGACAACGACGAGGGTGTGGCGAAGCAGGTGAAGCGACTGCTCGACGACCCGAAGGTCGAGAAGCCGCGTGTCCTCCGGTTCTTCCGCGAGTACTTCGGCTACGACAAAGCCGGCGAGGTGTTCAAGGACAACCTCAAGGAGTTCGGATACGACCCGGCGGTGCTCGTCGCCGACACCGACGCCCTGGTGCTGCACATCGTGCGGCAGGACAAGGACGTGCTGAAGGAGTTGCTGACCACGAACAAGGGGTTCGTCAACGCCCGCATCGACCCGAAGAAGCCGGAGCAGGTGGTGGAGTACCACAGCAAGAACAACCGCAAGACGCACCTGAACTACAGCCTGCCGGCCGACTGGCAGTGGACCAGCCAGCAGCCGATCACCTTCCCGGACGGCCAGCGGGCCGGCGTCCTGACGCAGCCGTCGTGGCTGATCGCGAATTCGACCAGCTTCGACAACCACGTCATCCACCGCGGCAAGTGGGTCCGCGAGCGGTTGCTCGGCAACGTCGTCCCGGACATCCCGATCACCGTGGACGCCCAACTGCCCGACGCCCCGCACCAGACGCTCCGCGAGCGGGTCGGGGTGACCAAGCAGGAGTACTGCTGGAAGTGCCACCGGCTGATGAACGACGTCGGCCTCCCGTTCGAGCAGTTCGACCACTTCGGCCGGTTCCGCGCCACCGAACCGGTTGTAGACAAGGACGCCACGGCCAAGAACGTGGACAAGAAGGGGAAGCCGCTCGGCCCGGTGACGCGCCAGGCAGACCTGGACACCGCGGGATTGATCGCCCTCGTCGGCGACTCGACGCTGGAGGGGTCGGTCAAGAACCCGGTCGAGTTCGTGAAGAAGCTCGCGGCCTCAGAGCGTGTCGAACAGGTGTTCGTGCGGCACGCCTTCCGTTACTGGACCGGCCGCAACGAAAGCCCCGGCGACGCCGCCACCCTGCAAGCGGCACACAAGGCCTACCGCGACAATGGCGGCAGCATGCAGGCGCTGATCGTGTCGTTGCTGAGTAGCGAATCGTTCCTCTACCGCGTGCCACCCCCGCCCGAGCCGAACAAGTAACCGACCCTCATCGTTCCACCTGACCCTCCCGCCGGAGTCCCCGCCATGTCGCTCGACCGCCGCGACGCCCTGAAGACCCTCGGCCTGTCCGCCGGGGCCACGTTCCTCGCCCCCCTGTTGATGCGGATCGAGGCCCAGGCGGCCGGCAAGCCGGTCACCGCCAAGCGGTTCGTCTTCGTGGTCGAGAGCAACGGCGTGCGGCCCGAGCAACTCGCCCCGTCCGGGGTGACTCGCAAGCCCCGCGAGCAGCGGGAGCTGAACGGACCGGAGGAGTTCATCGACGTCGCACTCAAAGACAAGGACCTGCCGTTCTCGCTGGAGCCGGTGAAGGCGTGGAAGGAGAAGGTGACGATTGTGCAGGGGCTGAGTGGGCGGATCTGCGGCGGCGGGCACTCGAACAACTTCGGGGCGCTCGGCTGCTTCGCCACCCGCGGGGAGAGCAAGAACATCCTCGGCGAGACGATCGACGGGGCGCTGGCGAAGGCCATCCCCGGCATCTTCCCGCACATCGGACTCGGCATTTCGAAGCGGCCCGAGAACAACGTCATCTACAACGTCTCGGCGGCGGGTGCGAACAAGGGGCTGCCGACGATGTGCAACCCGGCCCAGGCGTACGCCGCCCTGTTCGGCAGCGCCGCCGACGGGGCCGCCGCCCAGGAGTTCGCCGCCAAGAACAACGTCCTCGACTTCCTCAAGGACGACGTGAAGAAGGTGGAGAAGTCCGTCAGTGGGGCCGAGAAGGAGCAGTTCCAGGCGTACCTGGAGTCGTTCGAGACGCTCCGCGACCGCCAGAGCAAGCTGAACGACATCAAGCACACGCTCCGCGAGAAGGGGCCGGTCGTGTCGGACAAGTACAAGTCGCCGGTGGAGACGGACCGGCTCGACGCCCAGTTCGACCTGGGTGCGGCGGCACTTATCTGCGGGCTGACCAACGTCCTCACCCTGTCGTCGGCGGCCGGCATCCAGGACTTCGACATCACGTTCAAAGGCCTGGGGCTGAACATCGACAAGCACTCCATCGGCCACGGCAAGGGCATCGACGGGAAAACCTGGGCCGAACTGTACGACATCATCCGCCGCTACCACTTCGACCTGATCGCCGGGCTGATGACGAAACTGGCGAAGGTGCCCGAGGGCAACGGCACGATGCTCGACAACACCGTCCTCGTGTACCTCTCCGACGGCGCGGAAGGGCACCACAGCCGGTGCTGGGAGTGGCCGATGGTCGTCATCGGAGACCTGGGGGGCAAGCTGAAAACCGGGCGGTACGTCGATTACCCAGGCTACGGACGCAAGGGCCACCGCACCACCGCAAACATGTACCTCACGCTGTTGCACCTCGCTGGCACGACCCGCGACACGTTCGGCGTGCCCGACCCGAACCTCAAAGACCTCGACCAGACCGGCCCGCTGGGCGAACTGCTCGTGTGACCCTACGCCACGGACTACAACCCATGTTCGACGTGTTCACCAGCACGCGGTCCCGACTCTGCGACGGGTCGCACCGCCGCGACTTCCTCCGGGCGGGGCTGTTCGGCGGTCTGGGCGCGGCCGCGCTGGGCGGCCGGGGGTTCGCCGCCGACCCGGCGACTCTCGGCTCATGCGCCCGCGACAAGTCGGTCATTTTCCTGTTCCTCGCCGGCGGGCCGAGCCAGTACGAGACGTTCGACCCGAAGCCGGACGCTGCCGACGGGCACACC
>JANNQE010001255.1:0-1846 GCA_031441625.1 Planctomycetia bacterium | reverse complement strand
CTGGCCGAAGCCGTCCACGACAACACCCGCACGCCGGTGCCCGACCAGGTGCAGTTCCGCCTCGACTTCCCCGCCTGGGTCGGCTCCCTGGCGGGCGAGAAGCGGCGGGTGCTCGACCGCCTGCTGGCCGGCGACCGGACGGCCGACGTGGCCGCCGTGGAGGGCGTGTCCGCCGCCCGCGTGTCCCAGGTGCGGGCCGAACTCCGCACCGACTACGCGCGGTACTGCGGCGACCGCTGCTGAATCCGTGTTCCCGTTCCCCACCCCCAGACCCGCCGCTCACCCCGGCGGTTCGTCATTCCCTGGAGTCTCCGATGACCGCGACCCTGAACGGCCGCCCGCCCCGCAAGCAACTGGGCGACCAACTCGACCGCCTCGACTCGATCCTCGACGTGCTGGCCGACGCCCTCCCCGCCGCCGTCGCCGACGCCTGCAAGGAGGGGGCCAAACAGGCCATGAAGGAGGTGGTACTCGAACTGCTCACCAACCCGGAGGTCCGCGCCCTGCTCACCGCCGGAGTGTCGACCCCGCCGCCCACTCCGGCGGTGCCGACCGTGACGAAGCCGAACTGGTGGCAGACCCTGAAAGCGAAGATGGCAGAGTGGAAGGACGCCGCCCTCGACCGGGCGACGGCGGCGGTGCAGGCCGTCACGCTCACCGCCCGCATGCTCACCGCCGTGCTGCCGCTCAAGCGGATCGCCCTGGTGACGCTCGGCGTCGGCCTGGCCGTCGGGCTGACCGCCCTGCTCGTCGACCGCTTCTGCCCGCCGGCCCTGGCCGCGGCGGTAAGCGGGCTGGGGGCGGCCGTCACCGCCGCCGTCGCCCAACTGACCGGCGGCCTGCGGAAGGGCGGCTGGCTGCCCGCCCGCTGAAGTCAGAGCGGTGGGGAACGCGAATCGTCCGGCCGGTCGCGCACCCGAACGGTGCGTCAGCCCGTGCGGACGAGATCAGTTCCCCAACACCGATCACAGCCACTGCCTGAGGGCCGCCATGCCGAAGACCGTCTTGCTCGACGAGTGGCACCTGACGTTCCGCTTCCCCGCGATTCTTCCTGACGCCGACGTGCGGGCCGTCCGCCGCGTGTTGAACTGCACGGCGTTCACTGCCGCCATCCGGCGTGCGATCCTGAAAATGCTGACGAAGCCCCCCGCGATGAAGCCCGTGCGGGTGACGATCAGCCGCTGACGACAAACCATACCCGCCCTCCGCCCCGACCCGCCTGGGCGAGCGGCGGACTTTTCTTTAGCCGTCGCCCGCGGGCAGTTCCTCGTCGGTCACAACCCGTGAGCCCGAGGGGCCGCACCGATCGTGGACGAGTTGGGATAACTGTCGTTCAGCCGCAGCGGGGCGGAGTTGCTGTTCCAGGTGTTCGCGGACCCCTACGAGCGGCGGAGCCTGCTCATCACCAGCCACCGGCCGTTCGCCGAGTGGGGGACGGTGTTCCAGGGGGAGCGGATGACGGCGGCGCTGTTGGACCGCCTCAGCCACCAGTGCGAGATCCTGGAACTGACCGGCGAGAGCGATCGGTTCCGCGAATCCATGCAGGCGAAACAGGCCAAGGCGGGTAGAACAGCGAAGACGACCAAGGCGAAAAAGTGACCCCTTCACCCCCGCTTCAGTGGACCGGGATTCGGTGTTGAAGTGGACCTGAATCACGTGTTGAACACCAGGTGATCGCCGCACTGACCACCTCGTGGAGAATGGATGGTGATCAACACGAGATCGGGGCTCTTCCGGAATGCCATTCAGTTAGCGCGCAAGTCCTTTGGCGTCCTATTGTTTCGTCACCTCCGAGGTGCCGAACATGGTCCCGACGCTCACCGCCGCGTTACGCCAGATCCGCGAG
>JANNQE010001254.1:0-5866 GCA_031441625.1 Planctomycetia bacterium | reverse complement strand
CCAGCCGGATGGCACCTACACCGCCGTCAACGTGCCCGTCGGCACCGCGACCATCGCCATCTCGGCCATGGACCCGAAGTTCGAAGAGAAGATGCTCGAACTGGCCGGCCGCGGTAAGCCGGGTGGCGACGGGAGTGGCCCCGGTCGCGGCAGGCCGATGACCACCAGCGACACCAACACCGACTGGGAGACGATGTACCGTCTGGTGGACGAGAAGTTTGCCGACTTCAACTCGTCAGGGCTGTCGGTGAATGTGGTCGGGCCGTCCACCACCTACGACATTCCAGCGACCCTCACCAAAAAGAAGAAGTGACCCCCGGTCACCGCAGGGTCCGCCGTGGGCCGCCCTCCTTTGGGGGCGGCCCATCGCACTCGATGACGGTGTGGAAGTCCCGACGGCGGGTCCACAGGTCGTCGGTCCCCCGCCGGCTCAGCCGCGAGTTGTCCGACACGTCCACGCGGGTCAATCGCGTCATCAACTCGGATCGCGCCAGCCCCACCGCCCCCAAATCCGTGATCGGGTTCTGCCGCAGCAGCAGCACCACCAACTTCGCCGTGTGTGGCGACTCCGCCAGCGCCAGCAGACCGTCGTCGCCGACGTGGTTGTGCGACAGGTCGAGCACCCGTACGCCGGCGAACAGCGGACACGCCGCGAGCGCCTTCAGCCCGCCCGAGTTGATCTCGTTCTGCCGCAGGTCGAGCCGCGGGTCGTGGGCGATCATGCGGGCGAGCAGTGGCGAGCCGGCGAGTGCTTCACACCCGCCGTCGCCGATGTGGTTGTTCCGCACCCGCAGCGTGTGCAGGTGACCGAGAGCCTGGCTGTGTGCGAGAGCGGCGATGCCCGCCGCGCCCACGGCGTTCGCCGACAGGTCGAGCACCCGTAGCCCGCCCAGGTGCGGCGACTCGGCCAACAGTTTCACCCCGGCGGCGGTGATGTGTCCGTTGTCGTTCAGGTGCAGGGCGGTCAGGCCGGGCAGGGTGCGGCACTCGGCCAGCCGCCCGACGGCCGGGTCGCTCAGTCCGTTGAAGCTCAGGTCGAGCGTCTCCACTTTGCCCAGGTGCGGCGACCGCAGGAGCACGTTCAGCCCGCCGTTGTCCAGACCCGCCCCGCACAGGCCGAGTTCCCGCACCTCACCCAGGATGGGCAGTTGAATCAGGCGGTGAACGTCCGCGCCTGCGTCCTCGATCCGCACCCGACGAACGGCCGCCTTGCGGAACAACTCCACCCCGCGGGCGGCCAGCAGGCCGACGCTCACCGTCACCGAATCGACGATGCCGCGGCGGAACTCGAACCCGTCGGCGAGTCCGCGCAAATGCCGCGTCCACTCGTCGGCGTGGCGGAGGAGCAGTTCGTTCTGGCGTTCGGTCAGGTCGCCGCGGTGCGGGTGGTCGGCGGGGATGCGGGCGAGGGCGAGTTGCAGGCGAATGAACTCGGCGCGGCGGCGGTCGGCCGGGTGCGGGGAGTCGTCCAGGTAGTCGGCGAACACGAGCCGCGGGCCGTCGTCGCGGAAGCGGGCGACGATGCCACGGGTGAACGCCTCTTCCTCGGCCGGGGTGGGCATCGTGCAACGCCACGCGAGGGGGACGGGAGTAGTGTAGCCGATGAAGCGACTGGAGTGTCGCCGTTCGCTCCGCGAACGGTGCCGATTGCTGGGCGAGAACAAGGTGTTACCCGAGCCACAACACCAGCCCGGCTACGGCGAGCAGTGCGTATTGGACGAGTACGCCGGACCACCAAATGTGCTGAGTGCTTTCGGTCAATCGATGGGGGCGGTGACGGAGCCAGTTCACATACACCGGCACCACCACCGCCGCCAGGATGAGGTAGCCGCCGCACACGCAGATCTTGGTCAACGGCTCCAAGATGTAATCCCCACCGCCGGACGGGATGTCACACACTTGCGACAGTGGTGTACCCTTCGACCCAGTGATCCTGATCGAGTTCGTACGCGTCGATGTGGAAGCCGTCGCGGCTGTCTGAAAAGCCCCGCGCGCGAACGAGTCGTTCGACCACCGCTTCGGCGTTCGCGCGGGTGGAGTACACCCCGATGAACTTCACCTCGTCCGACCCGTCATCCAGTTCGTGAGAGTGTTGAAGGACAAAAACGCTCTTCATGGTGGCCCCTCGCGGTCGTCACTCGAAAGCCCGGCGCCCCACTTCTTGATCTTGCTGAACTCGCTCCCCGGACCAGTCGGGTAGTTTCCTCGGCCGTACTTCTCGTCCAAAAGCCGTTCGGCGAACTCCCGCCCGTTCTCCGTGAGCAGCGGACGTTGGCCCTCTGCCCAACTCGGGATGTCTTTCGCGCCGTCCTTCCCGCTCACCCCGGCTTTCGACTTCTTATACATGGTAGCCGCTCGTGCGGGTCGCTCAACGGGAGGTGGTGGCTCACGCCGATTTGCGTTCCGGAAGGGGCAGGTAGTCCGCCGGTTCGTTCGGGAGCGTCAGCACGAAACGGGTGACGCCATCCGCCCGCTCGTACTGCACGTCGCCGCCGTTCTGCTTGGCCAGCCGCCACGCCACGCTGAGGCCCAGCCCGCGACCCCGGCCGGCATTTCGTCCCGAATAGAACGGGTCGAACAGGTGCGGCACCATGCCGGCGGTCGGCCCCGGCCCGGTGTCTTCCACAACGATTTGCGTCCACTCGTCGCCGGTGTCCACCCGCACGCACACCCGCCCGCCCTTCCCCGCCGCATCAATCGCGTTCCGTCCGAGCGCCACCACCATCGCCCGCACATGGCTGGCATCCGCCCACAGCTTGCCGACATCGACGGAGTCGGGCAGCTCCAGTTCCACCCCCGCGTCGTCGGCGGTCGGGAGCAGTTCCTTCGCCACGGCGGGCACCCACGCGGACGCGCCGAGCAGGGCCGGGTTCGGCTGCGGCGGGCGGGCGAACTGCCGCGTGCCGGAGAGAATGTCGTGAATCCGTTTCGTCTGCCGGACCACCGTGTCGTAGCGGTTCAACCGCGACTCGTCGTCTTCTTCGGAGCGCAGCAGTTGCACGTTGGTGGCGATGACGGCGAGCGGGTTGTTGATCTCGTGCCCGGCACCGGCGGCGAACTCGGCGAGGCCGTCGAGCTTGGCATCCCGCACGGCCGTGTCGAAGTCATGCCGCGAATCGGCGAGCAGCGCGGCCAGCTTGTCGATGCGGTCTTCGAGTTCGGCGACCAGTTGGGCGGCGGAGCGCTGGCGGACCTTCGCCGCGAGGCGAAGCAGGCGAGGCCAGAGGGGGTTTGCTGTCGTAGGGTGGGTCGCTCTCGCCGAGAGCGACTCGGAATCCGGCTCTCGGCGAGAGCCGGCCACCCTAGCAGCCCGCACCACCTCCAACACTCCCCGATGCCCGCCGAGGGCGACGCCGTCTTCGACACACAGTTCGGGGAAGCCGACGGCCACCGTCACCCACGCCGGCAGTCGCCAGCGGGCGAGCAGTTTGCGGGCGACAGTCGGTTCATTCGCAAAATACCCCGCGAGCAGGCCGACGCACCACGCGGCGTCGGGCGAGCACTTCCCCGTTTCGGTCGCAATCTGTTCGGCGGCTTCGGCGACTGCCAGCCCGCGGGCCACGGCTTCGCCATTCAGTTGCGGTGGCGCGCCTTCGCCGTCCAACAAACTGGCCGCGGTCTCACACAGCCCCGGCTGGGACAACGCGACCGCATCGAGCGTGAACGTGTCGGGTTGTGGCGTGGGGCGTGCGTACCGCAAGACGTGTAGTACAAGACCGGGGTCGCGGCGGATGGTGTCCACGCAAACGTGATCGTCGGCGAGCGCGAGCAGCGCGGCATCGGACGGACGGAGCCACGCCCGCGCCAACACCGGGTGCATCGCCGCCGTGTTCACCGGGGAATCCTTCGGCCGGAGACAATAAGTCAACAAGGAGGGCGGGGGTCCGCCGTGCCGTGGGTCAGGTATCGGCACGCCAGACGCCCCGCCCTTGCCAAATCGCCCGATTTACGCGATCGACATCGGCTCCATGTCCAGCAGCTTGCACATCTTGTCGACGAGCGTGTCGATGTCGAACGGCTTCCGCTCGAAGTCGTCGGCACCGGCCAGCTTGAGCTCCTGAATCTTGTCCTCTTCCACCATCCCGCTGATGCAGATGATGCGGACTTCCTCCAGACTCGGGTCCGACCGCACCCGCTGGCACACCTCTTTGCCGTTGATGTCCGGCAGCATCACGTCGAGCAGCATGATGTCGGGGCGGTACTCCTTCACCATCATGCCGGCGTCGAACCCGTTGGCGGCGATCTTCACCTCGAACCGCCCGTCCTCTTCGAGCAGCCGGGCGGTGCTCTCCACCAGGTCCTGGTCGTCGTCCACGAGCAGCACCTTCCGCTTGCCGCTCTCCAGGGCGTCCGTGGGGATGTTGTTATCCCTCATGAACTTGAACAGTTGGTCTCGCGGGATGCGGCGGAATTTGCTTCCGGGCACCCGGAACCCCTTGAGCTGGCCGTTGTCGAAGCAGCGAATGATCGTCTGCTGCGACACCTTGCAGATTTTGGCCGCTTCGCCGGTCGTGAACACCGTCTTCATACGGACTCATCCTGCCGGCTCGACCGGCACGCATGAAGGAAGACCCGCCCGGCCGAAGGCCGAACACTGGTCGGGACCATCCGTGGCATACGGCACCACGTACTCGCCTGGCCGTCAGGCCGGGCGAGCTGGGGGAAGGAGGTCAACGAATCCGCCGGCGGGGACTCTGGAGGTCGAACAAGATGCGGGACTCAGGATGTTTGCCCACCACCGCGATTCTAACTCGCCTTCCGGGTGAGTCAACGAGCGACCGCCCACAGCCCCCGGTTTATCACACCGCCCGCGGCTAGCGCCAACGGCACAGTGTCACCGGATTGCGGAGGCCGCCCACCTTCCCACCCGCGACGACCACCTCGGAATTGCTCCCGACTCGGCCGCCACACTCGCCGCGAGATCCCCCAGACTTGGGTTCCCCCGCGGCTTGTGAGCGACCCCATACCGACTCATTCCAGATAAAACAACAGCACTGCCAGGTCCGCCGGGGTGATGCCGCTGATGCGGCTTGCCTGGCCCACGTTGGCGGGCCGAACCTTCGCCAACTTCTGCTTCGCCTCGACCCGCATTTGGGGGACTGCGGCGTAGTCGAACGCCTCCGGAATCCGCCGCCCCTCCATCTTCCGGAACCGCTCCACGTCGCGGGCTTGCAGGTCGATGTACCCGCTGTACTTGGCTTCCAACACCACCTGTTCCACCACGGCGGGCGAAGCGTCCCACTCCGCCAGCGCGGGGCAGCGGGCGACGATCTCGGCCCAGGTGGTCTGCGTGCGGCGGAGCCACGTGGCGAGCGTGTCGCCGTCCGACTTGGTGGTGTCGAGCGCGTGTTGCAGCTTTGCAATCCCCGCCTCCTTCGCGTCCAGCCGTGCCCACGCCTCATCGCTCACGCTGCCCACTCTACGGCCGAGGGGAGTCAGCCGGCGGTCGGCGTTGTCGTGCCGCAGCAACAGCCGGTACTCGGCGCGACTCGTGAACATGCGGTACGGCTCGTCGACGCCCTTCGTGACGAGGTCGTCGATGAGCACGCCGATGTACGCCTGAGCGCGGTCGAGCACGAGCGGCGGTTCGCCCTTGATCTTGAGTGCCGCGTTCAGCCCGGCCATCAGCCCCTGCGCGCCGGCTTCCTCGTAGCCCGTGGTGCCGTTGATCTGCCCGGCGAAGTACAGACCGGCGACTGGTTTGGTTTCGAGCGTCGGGTGAAGCTGCGTCGGCGGGGCGAAGTCGTACTCCACCGCGTACCCCCACCGCATCACCTCCGCGTTCTCCAGCCCCGGAATGAGCTTGAGCATCGCCGCCTGCACGTCTTTGGGCAAGCTGGTGCTGATGCCGTTCACGTAATACTCG
>JANNQE010001253.1:0-27537 GCA_031441625.1 Planctomycetia bacterium | reverse complement strand
TTTTCTTTGTTGGGGCGCCGGGGGGCGCGTGCGGCCCGCGGCCCCCCCACCCCCCCCCCCCCCCCCCCCCCCCCCGTCCGCCGGCTTCGGCACTCCGATCCGCGGGCACAACTCCGCCAGCGGGCACGTCTCACACAACGGCTTCCGAGCCTTACACACCGCCCGGCCGTGCAGGATGAGGCGGTGGCTGAACCGCGTCCAGTCGGGTTGCGGGACAATCTTGTTCAGCACCATCTCCACCTTCACCGGGTCGATCTTGCGAGTCAGGCCGAGCCGACGACTGAGCCGGCCGACGTGCGTGTCGACCGTGATGCCGGTCACACCGAAGCCGTCGCCGAGGACCACGTTCGCCGTCTTGCGGCCGACACCGGGCAACTTGACGAGTTGTTCGAGCGTGCCCGGCACCTGTCCGCCGTGTTCGTTCATGATGGCCGTTGCCGCCCCGTGGATGTTCTTCGCCTTGTTGCGGAAGAAGCCCGTACTCTTCACGAACGGGATAATCTGCTTCACCGTCGCGGCGGCCATCGCCTCGGGCGTGGGGAACCGGGCGAACAGCGCCGGCGTGATCTTGTTCACCTGCACGTCGGTACACTGGGCCGACAGGATGGTGGCGACGAGCAGTTGAAATTGTGTGCCGAAGTCCAGGGCGGTGCCGGTGTCCGGGTAGGCGTCAGCGAGGCGGGCCATGAGCAGCGGGACTCGCTCCTTGGCCGGCGGCAGTTTGCGTCGGGGCATGGTGGTCAGGTTAGGCGATGGCGGGAGCCGAAACCATCGAGGCGGTCGTGGTGGTCACGCCGAGTGTGCCGAGCCAACCGGCGACGGTCGCCACCGTATCCGGATCGGGGTCGGTGAGCGTTGCCGTTTCGCCCTGCATTTTCAGGCCGAGGACCCGGTGCGGGCGGACGGCGAGCAATGTGGCGCGGTCGTGGTGGGCGGGCGGAACGCACAGGATTGCCCGCGGCGGCAGGTCACGTTCGAGCATCCCGGCGAGGTCGGTGTGCGGGTCGGAGAGTATCACCCAGTCGCACGCGGTCAGGGCGTCGGCGTCGTGTGTGTATCGCATGCGATTGGTGGCTTGCTCCGCTTCGAGTGGTGTGAGCCGCCCGCGGCGGAGTGCTTCGGTGAACAGCCCGCTCGTGGTGCCTTCCACCCACACCACTTCCAGACCCCGCATGGCGAACTCGGTCGCAAGCAACCGCGTCGTCGGGCTCACGCCGACCAATCCGACGCCACGCAACGGGCGGGCGGGTGGCAAGTCATCGGGGGTGGCGATACCTTTCCGCACGGCCGCACGGAACGCCCGCCGTTCGGCCGCGAACCCCGCGCCCGCATCGACGAACCAACTTCGCCAGTTCGCCGAACGCTTCCGCGGATTGAACTGTAAGCGGTCGAGCCACGTCCGCAGTTCGATCTTCCCGCGCCGCTCGCAGAAGGCGTGATCGAACACGCCGAGCCGCACCGCCTCGCGGGCCGTGATGCGATCAACCCACTTCGCGCCCCGCAACCGCAGTCGCGTCCGCCCGCCCCAGCCGGGCGGCAACTCGCCGAAGCTCACCCACGAATCGGGGCCAGCCACCGCCAAGCGGTTGTCGCATGCGAGCGCCAGTTCCAACCCTGGTCCGATGCATGGTCCTTCGATGAATGCCACGGTCGGGATGGGCAACGCGGCAATCGCGGCCGTCACCCGCTGCCCGAGCTTGGGCAACTCATCCGTGAATTCATCCAGCCCGCGGCCGAACCCGAACGGCGTGCCGGAGCGCACCACCAGGATTTCGATTCCCGGCGTGTTCGCCACCGCTTCCAACGCCGGCAGCAATTCCCACAGCACTCCCGCGCCGATCCGCCCACCCGGTGGGCTGAGCCAGAGCGTGCCGATGCCGTCGTCGGTGGAAACGCGGACGTGGGGCGATTCGTAAAGCATCCGTGCGACCCTTGATTGGCGGGGGTATCGTCCCCGGTGGTCGAGGTGGAATCAAGGGCGAATCTCATGGTGAACCGGCGGCGTCAGCCGCCTGGGTGGTGTAAGCACCCGCCCCCCTAACCCCGGCGGCTCCCGCCGCCGGTTCACCAAGAAACGTGTTCTACGCTTCGGCATGAACGCTCCCCCCGCACCGAATTCCCGACTCCTCGCGATTGCGGCCACCGTGATCGCGGTGCTGTTGGCGGGCTACTGGTCCGGGCGGGTGGCGGTGGGCGAGAACCACCACGAAGACTTGTGGATTTACTCGTCCGGCCCGGCGCTGGCGCTGCGCGGCGACAACCCCTACGACGTGGCGAACATTCACGCGCGGGTGGAGGAGCGTTGGCCCGACGACGAGAACCTCGACGGCAACAGCGGCTTCTTCCTCACCCCCCAAGCCTTGTTGGTGTACGCCCTATGGTTGGCGGTGCCGTGGGACGTGGCGAAGCCGGTCTGGTGTGCGTTCACCATCGGCCTTGCAGGGGCTGCCGCGTGGGGGATGCGGAAGCTGTCCGACGCGCCACTTCCGGGCTGGTTCACCGCCGCGGCGGTGGTGGCCGTGCTGCTCAACCCGATGACCCTGTTCGTGCTCATCGTCGGGCAGAGCACGCTGCTCATGCTCTCGTGCGTGGTGCTGGGCGAGTTGGCGTACCGTGCCGGGTGGCGGCGGATCGGGTGCCTCCTGTGGGCGGTCTGTTTCATCAAGCCGCACATCGCTTTTCCACTGCTGCCGCTGGCGTGGTGGCTGGGTGGGTGGAAGCGGGTGGCGGAAGTGGCGGCGTGGGCGGCGGGGTTGAACGTGCTGGCGGGGCTGGCGTTCTTCGGCAAGCCGCTGTTCGTGCTCGACTACTTGAAGTGCGTGCAGGAGGGGCACCAGACGGTCGAGTTCAACCGCGTGGGGGTGAACAAGCAGATCACCGGCTGGAACCGCCTGCTGGCCGCGGGCGGCGGGCCGGCGATTGAACTCGGGATGCTCGGCACGCTGGCGGGCTATTGTGCGGTGCTGATCGTGGCAGGGCTGCGGTGTGTCGTGTTCGGGAAAGTGCGGCCGACCCGAGACTGGTGCTTCGCGTTGGCCGGGTGTGCGTCATTGCACTGCTGCCAACTGCTGCCCTACGAACTGCCGATGCTCTGCCTCGCGGTGCCGTTCGTCGTCAGGCTGATCGCCTCCGGGCGGACGCGGGATCGTTTGGCCGCCGTTGTCATCGCCGCCCCCGCCGCGTTCGCCTTCATGGATGGTGGGGATGGCTCGCCGTACTACCAACTCCTCGCCCGCACTGTCGGCGGCACCTGGCTTGAGTGCGTGCTGCAATCGCACCGCTGCATCGGCGTGATGCTGACGACGGCGGGGGTGCTGATCGTGGGGCCGGCTCATGCATCCGGATCGGTCTCCGCCACTTCCTTCGGCCGGTTGTTCTCGCCCACCAGCACCACCGTCGGCTGATACTTCCGCGCCTCGCGGGTCCGCATCTGGGTGAACGTGGCGATGATGACCAGGTCGCCCGGCTTGATGAGGTGCGCCCCGGCCCCGTTCACGCACACCCGCCCGCTGCCCGCCGGTGCCGAGAGCGCGTAGGTGACGAGCCGCGTGCCGTTCGTCACGTCCCACACGTGGACCTGTTCGTTCTCCAGGATGTCGGCGGCGTCGAGCAAGTCCTGATCGACCGAAATGCTGCCCTCGTAATCCAGGTTCGCCTCCGTCACCGTGGCGCGGTGGATCTTCGACTTGAACACGGTGCGGCGCATTCACGGCTCCACATGCTCCCCCTCTCCATGTCATGGAGAGGGGGCCGGGGGGTGAGGTCTTCAGGGAATTGTATTCCCCCGCCCCGATGCCGCCCTCTGCCCGCGGTCGTAATGTCACCCCACACCCGGAACGGCCGGCTCACCCACCCACGGGAGGCGACCACGTGTCGGTGATCGAAACCAAAGGCCTACGCAAGCAGTACGGCAGCGTGGAGGCCCTGAAGGGCGTGACGCTGAACGTCGAGCCGGGGCAGATCTACGGCTTCCTCGGCCACAACGGGGCCGGCAAGTCGACGATGGTGAAAATCCTGCTCGGCATCGTGAAGAAGACGGACGGCGACGCCTACCTGCTCGGCGCGGAGGTGGGCACCACCGAAGTCCGCAAGCGGGTCGGCTACCTGCCCGAAGACCACCAGTTCCCCGGCTACCACTCGGGCGAATCCCTGCTCCACTTCTACGGCGAGCTGTACGGCATGAGCCGGCCGGACCGCGTCAAGCGGATGGGGGAGGCGCTGGACATCGTCGGCCTGAGCAAGCGGGCGAAGAGCAAGATCAAGACGTACTCGAAGGGGATGAAGCAGCGACTGGGCATCGCGCAGTCGTTCTTCCACGACCCGGAAGTGATCTTCCTGGACGAACCGACTGACGGCGTGGACCCGGCCGGACGTCGGGAGATCCGCGAGCTGCTCCAAACGCTCAAGGGCGAAGGCCGCACCATCTTCGTCAACACCCACCTGCTGGGCGAGGTGGAACAGATGGCCGACCGGGTGGCGTTCATCCACCAGGGCGAACTGGTGCGGCAGGGCACCGTGGCCGAGATCACCCGGCGGGCGAACCGCTATGAGATCGGCGTGGACAAGGGCACCCCGTTCCCGGTGGCGGAGGTGCGGGCCGCCGGGTTCAAGGTGGACGCGGTGGGCGACAAGGTGGAGGTGGAACTGGCCGAGGGGCAGAGCATCGACCCGGTGCTCGAACTGCTGTGGGCTCAGAAGGTGAGCCTGCGGCACTTGGTGGAACAGAAGCAGTCCCTGGAGGACGTGTTCATGAAACTGGTGGAAGGGTCGAGCGGCGGCAAGAAGGCGGCCGTCCGCGACGCCCGCCCCGTGGCCGCCCGGAGGGTCGACTAATGCTCCGCAACTTCTTGGCCGTGATGAAGGACTCGTTCCGCGAGGCGGTCGACGGGTTCATCATCTATGTGATGCTCGGGCTGGCGGCCCTCACCATCCTGTTCGCCGCGAGTATCTCGTTCGAGGCGGATTCGGCGGACGAGGCGTTCGGCACCCTCACCAAAAAATTCAGTCAGGTGTTCCGCAACCGCGGGACGGAATCCGACGAGGTGGCCACCAAACTGCGGGTCGGCCCGATTGTTCAATACTTCCCGCTGCCGCTGTCGTTCACCGCATCCGACGTGCAGAAACTTGACAGTGGCAAAGGAGCGGCAGGCAAGTACAAGTTGCGGATGGCCGTGAGCACGACGGAGACCTCGACCGGCCGTCGGGGAGGTCAATTCCGTCAGCCGAACGCGATGCAGGATACGTCGTCCGTGTTCCCGACTGTGGTTTACGCGTGGAGCCAAGTGAAGTACCCGGAGCAGTTCTTCCTCATCGACCGCTCGCCGGGTGGTGGGGAAGGCGACAACCCTGACCAGCCCAAATTCGAGATCGTGCCCGACAAGGCAGACCCGGAGGAGTTCCTGTCACGGAAGAAAAACCCGGACCAGTGGACGCTAGTGTCGGTGCCGAAAGTGTCCCCCGAACAGTTGTCCGGACTGTCGGACGAAGTCATGGAGGATTTCATCCGTAACCAGTACCTGGTTCACGGGGATATGGACAACGTGAAAGTGTCGCGGCGGCCGTCGAAGGAGAAGGGGGAGTTCTTGTTCGACGTGGAGGCGGACGTCCGCGACGGTGCCAAAGGCTGGCCGCACACGACGAAAATTTTCTTCGGCTCGGTGGAACTCTCGAAAGGACAGCCGCTGGGCGGGGCCATCTTCTTCGTCCAGGACAAACTGGTGAACGTGATCGGCGCGTCCATCATGCTCCTGGTGGCCGTGATCCTGACCGGGTTCTTCATCCCGAACATGTTGCGGAAGGGGTCACTCGACCTGCTGGTGGCCAAACCGATGGCGCGATGGGAACTGCTGCTGTACAAGTACCTCGGCGGGCTGACCTTCATGCTGCTCGTCTCGGGGATCACGGTGGGTGGCGTCTGGCTGGTCATGGCCCTGCGTTCGGGCAACTGGAACCCGACGTTCCTGCTCACGATTCCGATTCTGACATTCACGTTTGCGATCCTCTATGCCGTCTCGACACTCGTCGCCGTCCTGACCCGGAGTGCCATCGCGGCCATCCTGATCACCTCCCTGTTCATGGCGTTCATGGGGGTGGTGGCGATCGTGAAGACGTTCACCGACGTGGCCAAGTCGATCACCGTGAAGGAAGAGGACAAAAAGGGCACCTTTTACACGGTTGTGGACGTGACGAACGCTGTCCTCCCGCGGTACAACGACATCCTCAAGTTGAACTCGCGGGCAATGGCCGAAGCGTACATGCCGATGGCCGATGTCCGCACTGAACAGCGAAACGAACTGACCGCTTGGCCGGTGGTGGTGGGCATCTCGCTCGCCTACATTGTCGGGTTTCTCGGTTTCAGCTATCTCCGCTTTGCCACCCGCGACCCGTGACGCATTAGTGCGCGGCGGGCGGGGGTTCCGGGACGACACCGGCCCCCCGCAGCCCGTCGAGGACAAACTGCACGGCGATGCCGGCCAGGATCAGCCCCAGGATGCGGCCGAGGACGTGAATGCCGGTGGTGCCGAGCCGACGCTGGATCGGCTCGGCCAGCCGGAAGCAGATGTAGCCGGTCAGCCCGGTCAGGGCGACCGCCAGATGAACCATCCCGATCAACTCCCACTTCCCGTCCGCCTTCGCCACCAGCACGGCAACGGTTGAGAGCGCCGCCGGCCCCGCCAACAGCGGCACGGCCAGCGGCGCGATGGCCACGTCGGACGCCGCCTTCCCCTCCTTCATCTCCTCCGGGTCTTCCTGCGTGCTCCGCTGCGCGCGGATCATGTCGATGGCCACCAGGAAGAGCACCAGCCCGCCGGCGATCTTGAACGCCGGCAGGCTCAGGTTCAGGAAGTGGAACAGCCACCCGCCGACGATGCCGAACCCGCTCATCACCAGCGTGGCGGTCACGCAAGCGACGAGGGCGGTCCGCTTCCGCTTGGCCGGGTCGTAGCGGGAGGTGAGGGCGAGGTACGCGGGGATGCACCCCGGCGGGTCCACCAGGAAGAGGATCGACGTGAACGCGGTAAGGGCGAAATCCCACATCTGGTAAGTACGCTCAACAGATCGGGACACGGATGAAGAGGATGAAGCAGGGATGAGGAGGATCAGAACAGAGTTTTCTCTCTGATCCTCCTCGTCCCCGCCTGCTTCCTCTTCATCCGTGTCCTGTTTTGTAGCAGTTCATGTCACACGTCCAACTCTTCCAGCACCGCCTGATCCGCCTTCTCCATGATGAACCGATAGCGGCTGTCGGCCTCTTTGCCGAGCAGCTCGCGGAAGGCGTCGTTGGCTTCCAGGTTGGAATCGACTTCCACCTTCAGCAGCGTGCGAGTTTTCGGGTCGAGGGTGGTCTGACTGAGCACGCGGAAGGGCATCTCGCCCAGCCCCTTGAATCGCGTGATGTCCGGCTTGGCGTTCGCCTTCAGCTTGGCGAGGATCTCTTCCTTGTGCTCGTCGTCCTTCGCCCAGAAGGTCTCTTTGCCCACGTCGATGCGGTAGAGCGGCGGCTGGGCGATGAACACGTGCCCCTTGCGGACCAGTTCGGGCATGTGGCGGAAGAAGAAGTCGAGCAGCAGGGTGCAGATGTGGTGGCCGTCGGCGTCGGCGTCCATGAGCAGGATGACCTTGCCGTACCGCAGCCCTTCCAGCCGGAACTTGTCGCCGGCCCCGGTGCCGAGGGCGTTGGTCAGGTCGGCGAGTTCCTGGTTTTGCAGCACCTTGACGGTGGGCAGGTCTTCGCCGTTGAGGATTTTGCCGCGGAGTGGGAGCACGGCCTGGTAGTTGTTGTTGCGGCCCTGCTTGGCGCTGCCGCCGGCCGAGTCGCCTTCGACGATGAACAACTCGCTGTCGCCGAGTTCGCGGCTCTTGCAGTCGGCCAACTTCCCCGGCAGGCTGAGGCGGCGCGTGTTGCCGGCGCTCTTGCGGGTCACTTCCACCGCCGCCCGGCTGGCCTCGCGGGCCTTCGCCGCCAGCACGATCCGCCCGACGATGTCGTCGGCCGCCTTCGGGTTGCTGTTCAGCCACGTCTCCAGGCCCGACCGCACGAAGTTGTCCACCTTCGCTTCCGTGTCGGTGTTGTTCAGCTTCTGCTTCGTCTGCCCCTCGAATTCGGGGTTCTGCACGAACACGCTGATGATCGCCACCACCCCCTCGCGGATGTCCTCGGCGGTGATCTTCGGCATCCCCTTCTTGTTGACGTTGTGCGTCTCCATGAAGTTGTTGACCGCCTTGCGGATAGCCGCCTTCAGCCCGTTCTCGTGCGTGCCGCCGTTCGGCGTGCGGATGCCGTTCACGTAACTGCGGATGGTCTCGTCGGTCGATTCGGTCCACTGCATGGCCACTTCCATGCGGTCTTCGGTGTCCCGTTTGGCGTGGAAGATGGCGTCGGTCACGGCCGCCTTCTGGCCGTCGGTCACCACCTTGGCCAGGAAGTCGGGGATGCCGTTCGGGTGCGACAGGTCGAACGTCTCACCGCTCACCTCGTTCTTGAAGGAGATCTTCAGCCCGGCGTGGATGTACGACATGTCTTCGAGGCGGTGGCGGATCGTCTCGCCGTCGAACTTGGTCGCTTTGAAGATGGTGTCGTCGGGGTGGAAAAAGATCGTGGTGCCGGTGCCGCGGGCGGGGCCGTTCTTTTCCAGCTTCGACTGCGGGATGCCCTTGGCGAACGTCTGCTGGTACTCCTGGCCGTCGCGCTTCACGGTGGCCACGAGCTTCTTCGACAGCGCGTTCACCACGCTCGCCCCGACCCCGTGCAGCCCGCCGCTGTAGAAATAGTTGGTGTCCTTGTTGTCGAACTTGCCGCCGGCGTGCAGCTTCGTGAGCACCAGTTCCAGGCCGGAAATCTTGAACTTCGGGTGCGTGTCGACGGGGATGCCGCGGCCGTTGTCGCCGACGGTGATGCTGTCCCCGCCCTTGTGCAACACCACCGTGATGTGGTCGGCGTACCCGTTCAGGTACTCGTCCACCGAGTTGTCGACGATCTCCCACACCAGGTGGTGCAGGCCTT
This sequence comes from Planctomycetia bacterium, assembly GCA_031441625.1. Classification (GTDB taxonomy): domain Bacteria; phylum Planctomycetota; class Planctomycetia; order Gemmatales; family Gemmataceae; genus JALHQU01. The sequence goes on along the minus strand of JANNQE010001253.1, from coordinate 18,533 downwards.
TGGAGTCGACCCCGCCGATGTACATGGCGGGCCGCACCCGCACCGGCTCCAGCCCTTCGAGCGCGGTGATCTGCTCGGTGGTGTATTTCGAGGTTTTGGTGGGGGCGGCGGACATGGGTGAAGTCTCAGGGTGTGTCAACCGGGTGTCACTGTTCGTAGCGCTTGCTCAGGATCGCGCCGGTCGTGGCGTCGATGATGTAGTGCGGCCCGCCCCCAGCCCACCGCGGCTTCCGCATCCAGTAGTCCACATGCCAGCCGTCATCCTGGAGGCTCACTTCGAGGGTGAGGTTGTCGAGGTTGCGGTAAACGGGGATGGCGTCCGCCTCGGCAATGGCAACGGCCTGCTGGCGGGTGACCGTCGGTGGCGCTTGGACAACAGGCATCACAGGCCCTCTCAAATGGGATACCCAGGTGGTCCGGTGAACCCGCCGAGCCGACTGTCCGGCCCGACGACATAAACCTCTTCTTCCGAGATGACGAACCACGGTACGCCGGAGCCTTCCGCCTCACGGATGTCCGCGTCGCTTGGGGTCGGATCGAACATGTCGGCGACAGGATTCGGGTGTGTGTGGTAGGTCGCTACCAGGTAAAACCCGATCAGCGGTGGTGGGTACGATAAATCCAACTCCTTCAATTCTCCCGGCGGCGCGCGCCGGATGGTCACATCTCCGGATGTCGGGTTCATGTAAATGTACCCGCCCTCCTCGTGCCGTAGGGAGGGATCATCCGGGAACGAGTCCGCCCAGGCCGCGGCGAAGGCGGCTTGCACCACCGGGTGCGCTTGCAACTCGCTCGCGGTCGGGGCGTCCATCGTGTTCACTCGTGCGTGCCGTTCTTGCTCGGCTTCTTCCCTTCCACCTCGTCCCAGTTGACCAACTCGATGGCCGGCGGGACGATCCGGACGAGCGGCGTCCGCTTGTGCTCGCGGCCCTTGCCGCCCCGCTGCTGCTGCGCGTACGCCCCGATGCCGAACTCCTTCACCACCCCGCTCTCGGCTTCGGCGAACAGCTTGTCGAACCGCCCGGCCCCGACGGCCGCCCCGCCCACGCACGTGTCGTCGTCCTCCACCTTGATGCCGATGACCCCCTTGCCCACGCCGGCCAGGAGGTTCACCTCGTCCACCGCGAAGTGGATCACCCACCCCTTGCGGGTGGCCAGCATCACCCCCTGCTCGTCGCCCGTCAGCACCGTCACCAGCACCACCTTGCCGCCGTCGTCCGGCTTGGCGTACTTCCGCCCCGCCTTGGTGGATTCCACACGGTAGGCCGTGAGCGGCAGGCGGAACACGAACCCGCCGGAGGTGGCGACGAGCAGGTGCGGGCCGCCGGGGTCTTTGCCTTTCGCCTCGCGGTCGGGGGCGGTGAACCGCGGGTCGGTGCTCGCGGCGGCGATCACCTTCACCCCGTCGGCCAGTTTGAAGAACTTCGTGATCGGGTCGCCGTACCCGGTGCTGGCCGGCACCTCGTTGATCCGCAGGGTGTACGCGGTGCCGTCGTCGGCGAAGAAGATCACGTGGTCGAGCGTGCTGCCGGGCACCACGGCGATCACCTCGTCGCCCTCCCGCACTCGGGTGCCGTCCACGCTCTGCAACCGACCGATCCGCTTGACCCACCCGTCGCGGGTGAGCACGACGTTCGTGTTCTCGCGGACGATGTACGCCTCCTCGCTGAACGTGAGCACGTCCTCGTCCGACGCCATGCGGGTCTTCCGCCGCACCACGAACGCCGACTCGCCCAGCTTCTCCAGTTCGTCCCGCACCACGCCCCAGAGCCTCTTGGTGGACTTCAGCAGCGTCTCGATCCGCTCGGCCTCCTTGGCCTTCTCCTTCAGCTCCTCCAGGATCTTCTGAATCTCCATCTGCGCGATCTTGTAGAGCTGGCTGTCGAGGATGGCCGTCACCTGCTCGTCGTCCAGGTCGAACTCCGCTTTCAACTTCTCCGCCGCGTCCGGCTTGCCGCCGCTGGTGCGGATGATCTTGATCGCCTTGTCGAGGGCGTTGAAGATCTTGGCGAACCCTTCCAGGATGTGAATCCGCCGCTTCAGCACCCGCAACTGGTACTCGAACCGCCGCCGCACCGTGACCAGCCGGAAGTCGAGGAAGTGCTGGAGGATCTCCTTCAGGCTCAGGCCGTCGCGGGGGAGGAGCGTCTTGCCGTCCGCCGCCGGCACGAGCGCGGTCATGTTGTAGGACACGTTCCGCTGCATGTCGGTGTGCTTGAACAGGTACGCCATCACCAGGTTCGGGTCGGTGCCGGGCTTTAGGTCGAGCACGATCCGCATGCCCTCCTTGTCGTTCGTCTCGTTGCTCAGGCCGGTCAGTTGCGGCAGCTTCTTCAGCTCGATGATGTCGCCGATCAGGCTTTCCAGTTGGCCCTTGTCCACCCCATACGGGATGCTCGTGACGACGACCTGCTCCCGACCGCGGCCGAGGTCTTCCGTCTTCCACTCGGCCTGCACCTTGATGCTCCCCTTGCCCGTCTCGTAGATGGTGCGGAGGGCGGCGCGATCGGTCAGGATTTTGCCGCCGAGCGGGAAGTCCGGCCCCTTCACCTTTTCCAGCAGTTGGGCGACGGTGGCGTCGGGAGTGTCGATCAGGAAGACGGACGCCCGGAGCACTTCGCCCAGGTTGTGCGGGGGGATGTTCGTGGCCAGCCCGACGGCGATGCCGGCCGTGCCGTTCACCAGCAGGTTCGGGTACTGCGCGGGCAACACCACCGGCTCGCGGCGGTTGCCGGCGTAGTTGTCGCGGAGGTCCACGGTCTCCTGATCCAGCTCCGCGAGAAGTGATTCGGCCGCCTTGCTCAACTTGGCTTCGGTGTAGCGGTAAGCGGCCGGCGGGTCGCCATCCACACTGCCGAAGTTGCCCTCGCCGTGGACGAGCGGCAGCCGCATCACCCAGTCTTGCGACAGCCGCACGAGGGCTTCGTAGATGGCCCCGTCGCCGTGCGGGTGGTACCGCCCCATCACGTCGCCGACGATCTGTGCGCACTTGGCCGCCTTGCGGTCGAACGTCAGGTGCGAGTCGTTGTACATGGTGAACAGGATCCGCCGCTGGACCGGCTTCAGCCCGTCCCGCACGTCCGGCAGCGCCCGCCCCGTCACCACGCTCATCGCGTACCGCAAGAACCGGGTGCGGGCCTCGGTGGTGATCGACACCGTCTGGATCGTCTCGGCCATGGCCGCTCGCCTCACTCACACGATGTGGACACAAGTTCAGTTAATGTACCGGCGGCTTCCAAGCACGCCATGTAGGAAGTGGTCTGCTCGCTCCGCGAGCGGGTCAGCCCGAGTCCGCTCGCGGAGCGAACAGACCACTTATGAACGCAGAAACCCCCGCGGGGCGGGGGCGTGCGGGCGTTCGGATTGTATCGCCGGCGGCGAATTCTACTTCCCGCCCGGCAGTTTAGACGCCTTCAGGCCGCCGCCGGTTTCGGTCTTCGGGTCGGCTTTCGGCAGCGGGTACGCCTTCAGGATGTCGTCGAGCGACGACTGATAGCCTTTCGGCGGGGCCTCGAACCCCTTCAGGTTCCACAGGGTCATGAGCATCTTGCCGGTGGGCGTTTTGGTCGAGGCGGTCATGCCGTCGCGGATTTTCGTCACCTGGTCGTCGGTCAGCGCCCCCTTGCGGTAGCACACCACCGCGGGCGGGAACTCCTCCGACTTGGACAGCACCCGTAGCCCTTTGGCGGCACCGGGGTTGAGCACCTTGTACCCGTCGAACGCGGCCCAGTCCACCAGGGCGGCCTTGGCGGTGCCGGTGGCGACGGCGTTCAGCACGTCTTCCGGCGTCTGGTCCACCTTCGTCGTCGGCTTGGCGGTGTCGGCGGGCAGGCCGTCGCGGAGTTTGTCCATGAACACCAGCGAGTGCGCCTTCGCCCCGCGGGGGATGAGCACGCCGCACTCTTTCAGGTCAGCGACCGACTTGGCCGGACTGTCGTCGTGAACGATCAACAGCCCCTGCACCATGCCGCCCGGCGGTTGCGAGACGATGAGCGGAATGAGGTCGCCGCACCTCTGCTGCGCCCAGGCGAACTCGAACCCGTGGAACACGCCGAGTTGCACCTTGCCGTCCTTCAGGCGGTCGCACAGGGTGTGCGGGTCGTCCACCACTTCCACGTCCCCGCTGAACCCGACGTGCTTGGTCATCAGGTCGCGGAACGGCCGGGCGAGCGCCTGGATCACCTTCGGCTGCTGGTCGCGGAACATGCCCGAGAGCATGCCGATTCTCAACTCGGGGTCGGCCGCTCGTGCCGCGGGGGTGCCGACGCACACCGCGGCGGCCGCCGCCGCGAAGACGATCCAGCGCATCAGCTTGCCCCTTGGTTGAGAAACGGGTCGGAAGTCGCGGCAGTCCGTCACCGCTGTTTGAAGGCCGGCACCACCCCGCCGGCGGTCACCCTTTCGAGCGCGATGAGCGACAGCACGAGCTCGTGAACCGCCTTCACGTACTTCGCCTGCGCCTTGCTCGCCAGCGACTCCGTCCGCACGCGCAGTTCCGGGTTCTGGTTCGTCTGGACGGCGGAGCGGGCCTTCTCCACCAAGTTCTGGGCACGCTCGTGCGCCTCGCGGCTGTCCTTCACCTTCTTCACCGCTTGTTCCCAGTTCAGGTGCGCGTTGATCGCTTCCAACTGCACCAGCCCCTGCACCTTCTGGTAGGCCGCCTCGTGGACCCGCAGGTGCTGGGTCGTGCGGTCCACGCGGTCGGTGACGGAGCCGACGATCTCGGTCGGCATCTCCGGCGAAATCGCGCCGGGGCGGTACTCGCCGTTCCGCACTGGGGCCGGGATGAACCGGGCGTGCAGGTCGGTGCCGCTGGCGAACGTACTCGTCTTGACGCGGCGGTCGAGCTTCGACTGCGCGCAAACCTCAAGCCGCGTCACGTCCACGAGCACCGCCGCCTGTACCAGTTCCGCCCGCCGCGACAAGGCGAGGTTCACCACCGTGTCCTGATCGACCGTGCCGCCCATGAGCGGCAACTCCTTGTCGGCCGGCACGAAGGCGAACTCCCGCGGCACGGCCATCGCTTCCTTCAGCGCGTAGTACGCCTTCTTCCGCCCGGTACTCGCCTCTTCGCGCAGGTCGCGCACTTCCGAGATCACCGCGTCCGTGTCGCCCAGGGTGAACTCGTTCACCTTCACTTTCGGGTCGGGCACGGGCAGGTTGAGGAACTCTTTGGCGATGTCGTAGAAGACCTCCAACGTCTCCACGATCTCCGCCGCCGTCTGCTCCTGCTGCGTGGCGTACACGTAGGTGAAGTACAGCCGGCAGATGTCGTACGTGTTCTCCTGCCGGACCTTCACCACCTCGGCCGCGGCCGCACACAACCCGCGCTGCGACTGGAGTTTTCGGACGGGCACGTCCGGGCTGAGGATCTCGTACACACGCCGCAAGCCAATTAACGCGACATAGCCACGCTCGGCGGCCGCAAGGCTGGCCGTCGCCGCGGTGATGGTCGGCTGCCGCTCCTGTCCGATCACCAGACACTCGCCGAGCGTGAGCGGGTGGCCGGTCGGTTGCCACGCTTTCCACGCCGGCCGCTTGTCCTTATCCTCGTCCTCCTTCGGCTTCTCCTCTTTACCGTCCTTGCCGTCCTTCTCGTCCTTCGCTTTGTCGTCCTTCGGCTTCCGCAAAGCCAACTTCACCCGCCCTTCTTCGGGCAGGTGGGGCAAAATGGGCGATTGACCGAGCGCACCGCCGGCAGCGACCAGCAGTGCGCACCCAATGGTAACCCAGCGGCAACGGCCGGCGGCGGGCATGTGCCAACTCCGTAGCAATCGGCGCGGAACGTCCTGTCCCGGCGTCTCGTCTTGTGTCGGCTGTGGCAAGCCTCAGAGTCCACGCCGTTCGCCACGGGAGCGGTAAAATGCGCAACATTCCCGCTCCGGCAGGCCGGTTGTGCGGGGCGTGCGACCTCAACGGGTGCCGCGATGTATGAAGCGAGTCCGGCGGTGGAGCGGGTGGAAGAAGCAGCGCGGGCGGCAGGCGGCGAGCGGGCAACGCTCGCCCACTGGTTGACCGCGCTCCTTGATGACGACATGGGCCGGCCGGCCGCGCTGCTCGAACGGGCCGGCGTGGACCTGCAAATTGTGACGGCCGCAGCGGGTGCGAGCGACGCCCCGCCCGCACCCGACTCCACGCGGCTGTTCGCCACCGCTCGTGATCTCGGCGTGCGGCTGAAGGCCGACCCGTCGCTGACGACCGACCTCGTGTTCGTGGCCGTGCTGCTCGCTGATAGCGACTATACCGCCCGGCTGGGGATGGCAGTCGAACCGCTCGTCGCGCTGTTGCGGACGGCCGAGACCGACACCGGCGCGGCATTTTCCGGCGGTGGGAGCGAGTTGGTGATCGCCGACCCGCCGGAGCACCTCGCCGCGGCACGGATAGTAGACGTGAACCTGAACCGCGCGCGGGAGGCGCTCCGCGTGCTCGACGACTACGCCCGGTTCGTGCTCGACGACCGCGGGCTGACCGAACAGGTGAAGAAACTGCGGCACGCCCTCGTCGAAGCGTCGGCCCGACTGCCGCACAGCCTGCTGCTCGCCGCCCGCGACACGCCAAACGACGTGGGCACCGCCATCGGCACCACCCGCGAGTACGCCCGCACCACGCCGGCCGAGGTGGCGACGGTGAACGTGAAGCGGCTGCAAGAGGCGCTGCGGTCGGCGGAGGAGTACGGCAAGGTGCTCGACAGCGGCTTCGGCAAGGCGGTGGAAGCGATCCGCTACGAGGCGTACACCCTTGAGCGGCAACTCGTCCGCGGGGCGGACGCGAAGGCGAAGCTGGCCGACGCCCGACTGTACGTGCTGCTCACCGGCTCTCAGTGCGTGGCGGGCCTGGACTGGGTGATCGAACAGGCGGCGCTCGGTGGGACTGACGTGTTCCAACTCCGCGAGAAGTCCCTGACCGACCGCGAGTTGATCGCCCGTGCCCGGCGGATGCGGGAGTGGACGCGAAAGGCCGGAGTGCTGTTCGTGATGAACGACCGCCCCGACATCGCCCGGCTGGTGGACGCTGACGGCGTGCATCTGGGGCAAGACGATTTGCCCGTGGCGGCGGCACGGCGGATCGTCGGGCCGGACATGCTCGTCGGCGTCAGAACGCACACCATCGAGCAGGTGCGGCGGGCGGTGACGGACGGGGCCGATTACCTCGGCATCGGGCCGACGTTCCCGTCGAGTACGAAGCCGTTCGAGGCGTTCGCCGGATTGGAGTTCGTGCGAGAGGTGGCGGAGGAAACGACTCTGCCCGCGTTCGCGCTCGGCGGCATCAACATCACTATTGTGGCGGTGGGGGTGGGGGCGGGTGCGACACGCAGCGCCGTGAGGGCGGCCGTCGCCACCGCCGCCGAACCCCGGGCCGCGGCGGTCGCGCTCCGCTGGGCAATGGCGAGCCGAACGCCGACAGGCGTCGGTTGACTCCCGCGAGCAAGAGGGCGGGGAAGAATGACCTTGGAAGTGCTCTCCCCCTCTCCCCTCTAGTGTTGGGGAGACTTCTTCAAAGAAAGACTCCCCGGCTCCTTTGAAGAAACGACCCGATGGGGCGGGTGAGAGCGGGTCTTTCCAACAACCCTCTTTCCCGCCCTGTCTTGGTGAGCCGAACGCGGTCAGGTGGCGGTTGACCCCGGCAAGGAAGAGGGCGGGGAAGAATGACGTTGGAAATCGGAATCCCCCCTCACCCCCCCTATGTTCGGGGTGTTGCTAATTATTTCCCGACCCCCCGAGAAATAATCAGCAACGACCCGATGGGGCAGGGGAGAACGGGTTTTCACACAAACCCTCTTTCCCGCCCTGCCTTTGATGCGGACGACGAATGAGCGACGGCTGAACCCGACGCTTCCGGCCCCGGTCTGCTACGAACTCCTGAGAGTTTACACGCGGCTATGTCAGCGTCAGCAGGGTGATTTCCGGCCGACAGTTCAACCGAAAGTGGTCGTCGACCGTCCCGATCCCACGGTTCACATACAGCCTACGGTCGCCCCGCGTGTACAGTCCCGCAGGATACTTCTTCCCCCAACTCGGTAAGCAGACGGCCCCGACCCAGGGCAGGCAGACCTGTCCACCATGGGTATGTCCCGACAACTGCAAGGCGATTCGGGGGTCCGTTAGGAGGTCGAATGCGTCGGGTTCATGGACGAGGACGAGATGGCGGGAATGCGGCAGGGTGCCGGTAATGCACGCCGCGTCGGGCTTCCCGGACCAATAGCTTTCCAGGCCCGTGAGGTACCAGTTCTCTTGCCCCGGTAGGGGCACGCTCCGGTTCCGCAGGACCGAAATGCCGGACGAAGCCAAGGCGACGGTGACCTAGTCCGCCCCGACATCATGGTCATGGTTCCCGAGCACAGCGAAGCTGCCCTCGCGGGGCTCCGCCTTGCGCAAGACGGCCCGCAGATCGGTGAGGCGGTCGGCGGACCGAGACAGGAAATCCCCGGTGTAGAGAATGAGGTCGGGGGAAAGCTGGTTGGTGCGGGCGACGACCTCCTCCAAATACTCGACTTCGTACAACGGGTCGAAGTGGATGTCGCCCAACACGGCTACCGTCAATGGTGCGGACAGGCCGAGTTCGATTCCCAATCGAACGACATCGACTGCATGCCGTTCAATGAATCTCGCATACCCGGCGCCCGCCCCCAGTCCGACAACGGCGGTGACCAGGGAGCGTTTAAGAATGGTCCGTCGGCTCACTGATTTGTGTTTCGGAACTGGAGGCGGCACATTGTCCATGCTTGATCTTCTCGGCCGAACTTAGGATTAGCCTGCGACGTTGCAGCCGATCACCGCGGTTTGGCCCGTTCGGGTACGCTCGCGGTGTTCGCCGAGGCTACCTGATGGGCCAACGCCAGTCAATCCGCCGGGAAAGAGGATCGATCGCGCTTCGACCTTATATCGCTGAATGCCGGTTATTTTCCGCCACCCCCCCCACATCGGGTCGTTTCTTCCAACAAAGCGGCCGCGTCATTTGCCCGCCGGCTCAATGATCGACACCACCCCGCGGCCGCCGTCCACTCGCACCGTCTGTCCGGTGAGAATCCGCCGGGTGATGTCCGGCAGCCCGGCCACCGCTGGGAGGCCGAACTCGCGGGCCACGATCGCCCCGTGCGACAGCACCCCGCCCGTCTCCATCACCACCGCCTTCGCCTTCGCGAACAGCGGCACCCACGCCGGGTCGGTACTCGGGCAGACGAGCACGAACGGTTCGGTCGGCGGGGTGGTCGGTTGGAGCAGCACCAGCGCGGGTGCCTCGGCCACGCCCGCGGACAGCGGAGTGCCGTCGAACGACACCGCCCCTTCGGGAACGGGCAGCGGCCGGCCGATGGCGTCGAGGTCGTCGCTGAACAGCACCGGCGGCACTTCGAGCGACAGTTCCACTTGCCGCCGCTTCTTGCGGGCGGAGATGGTCGCGGTCAGATCCTTCCCGGCGATCAGGTCGGGCAACTCGGCCGGCAGCAGGAAGAAGATGCCGCCGTTCAGCTTGAACCGCGAATCGAGTTCGAGCAGCACACGACGGATGACGGCGAACCCCATCAGCAGGTAGTGCTTCGCCGCTTCGCGTAACCCCAGGTGCGTGCGGAGCGACTTCACCGCCTTCTCGGCAAGTGCCCGGTTCGGGCCGGTCAACTTCACCTCGCCGGCGATCCGCTGCCACGCGGCATCGCCTTTCACCGGGGCGAGCGCGTCGAGTTGCTGTTCGAGTTCGCCGAATCGCTGACCGAGCGCGTCCGGCCCCGTCCCAACCATCGCGTCCACCGCCGCCGGGTCTTCGCTCCACCGCGGTTGCGAAAGCTCCATCTCGTGCCGCCCGCGGTGGCCGAACTTCTCCTCGAACGACTCGCGGCTAAGCCGCCCCGCGCCCAAATCTCGCACCGCGTCCGCGAGCGCTGCTTCGGCCGGCGGTTTCGCTCCGAGTGCGATCTCGGCCACCGCCGCCTTCGCCTTCTCCTCGCCCAGCTTCGGCTTCAGCACCTCCGCCAACTGCCCCCACACGAACTCGGCGAACGCGGTCGGCTTCAGGCTGTCGCGGGCAAACTCCACGCACGTCTTCTCCACCCACGTCTTGAACGCGGTGTGGACGACGGCGGTGTCGAGTGCTTTCCAGTCGGTGGCGAGGGCGGCCCGCGCCGCTGCGGCGAACGTCGGGGCGGTTTGTGTGGTGAACTTCTGCGGGAACGATTCGGCCTGCGTGCGGGTGGCGCTGGAGATGCGGAACAGCCGCCAGGTGAGCGCCGGCAACCGCACGACGGCCGACAGCACGCCGTCCTTCGCCGGGTTAAGCACCGGCTTCGGGTCGAGTGCCTTCTTCGGGTCGGCCTTAAGTGCGGCGAACGGGTACTCCACCGGTGGCTTCTTGAACTGCAACCGCGGCATCCGCGACAGGTTGGCCATCGGCCGACCGGCGATCAGGTCGAACGCCCCCAGGTCGCCGAGCGTCGGGTCGGGGTCGCCGCCGAGGTCGGCGTTCAGCAGGCCGAACGCCCCGTTGCCGGCCAGCATCCGCGACACCACCGCCCACGTCATCGGCGTCGGTTCGGGCAGCGTCTCGCTCAGGTTGTACTTCACCCACACGGTGCCAGTCGGCTCGGCGTGTTTGGCTGTGTCGGCCACTACCTGCTTCCGCACGGTTTCACGATCCCCGGCGGTGGCACTGGTGATCGGCCGGGCTTGAAGCAGGTACACCGTGCCGTCGGCGATGGCCCACTCGACATCCCGCGGGGCGGAGTAGAACCGCTCCACCCGCCGGCCCAGGTCGGCGAGTTGTGACAACTGGCTGTCACTGAGGCACAACTCGGTCTGCCGGTCGGCGGAGACCGGCCGTTCGCCGGTCGGCGTAATCTCCACCGTTTTCGCCCCCGCCACACGGGTCAGCACTTCGCCGCTGTCGAAATCGACGGTGAACCGATCCGGCGTGACGCGACCGCTCACCACGGCCTCGCCCAGCCCCCAGGCTGCTTCGATGCTCATCCGCCGCCCGGTCGGGTCTTGCGGGTCGCGGGTGAACAGCACCCCGGCGACGGTCGCGTGGACCAACTGCTGCACCACCACGGCCATGGCCAGCCCGTCGTCGGCGACACCCTGAGCAGAACGGTACGCCACCGCCCGTTCGGTGAACAGCGACTTCCAACACCGCTCCACCGCCGATACCACCGCGTCCGCCCCTTCGACACCCAGGATGGTTTCCTGCTGACCGGCGAAACTGGTTTCGGCCCCGTCTTCGGCCGTCGCGCTCGACCGCACCGCCACCAGCCCGCCGCCGAGCGCGGAATAGGCGAGGGTGATCGCCCGGCGTGCGGCGTCGTCGGGCGGGGAACCCTTGCAGCGGCGGTCGGCGTCGGTGGTGACGACGAACCCCGGCGGGACGGGCAGGCCGGCGGCGGCCGTCAGGGCGAGGCTCAGCCCCTTCCCGCCGACAAGTGACAGGGCGGTGTCAGTGATGGCGGCGAACGGCAGGGTGTCTGGCATGGGGAATAAGGTAGGTGCGGGGGGCGGAGTGGCACCTCGGGCCTTGTTCGGACGGGTCCGGAGCCAACCCCGCCGGGGTCGGGTGGGTTGCGCACTCGATCCCGCCAGGGGTCGGCTCCGGGTGAAATCGCTCCACCACGACCGCCCGACCCGCCCGACCCGCCTCAGCCGTCGAGCTTCCGGCGCAGCCAATCGATAAACTTGAGATCACCCGGCGACATGTGCAACCCCGCAGCAATCATCCGCTCGAACACCGCCAGGCATTGCCGCCACCATTTGGATGCCTGGGCATCGTTCGCCTTCTCCGCGACCGTCGCCAGCTTCGAGTACGACACGGCAATGTCCCGCTGCTTCTGGGCGCTCGTCGGGTCGGCGTCGGCCAGCTTCCGGGCGATTGTCAAGTGCTGCTCGTAGTACCCCTTCGCCCCGCTCAGATCGCCCGCCGCTTCCGCCACCTCCCCCATCTTCACGTAGCTGATGGACAGGTCCCGCTGCTTCTGGGCGCTCGTCGGGTCGGCGTCGGCCAGCTTCTGGGCAATGCCCAAGTGCTGCTCATAATACCCCTTCGCCGCCTTGAGATCCCCCGCGGCGACTGCGACGTTACCCAACCAGTTGAAGCTGATCGACAGGTCCCGCTGCTTGTCGGCGCTCGTCGGGTCGGCGTCGGCCAGCTTCTGGGCGATGCCCAGGCTCTGGGTGAAGTACCCCTTCGCCCCACTCAGGTCGCCCGCCGCCACCGCCACCTCCCCCAGCTTGATGAAACTGATGGACAGGTCCCGCTGCTCCGCGGCGCTCGTTAGGTCGGCGACGGCCAGTTTCACCCGGATGCCCAGGCTCTGGGTGAAGTACCCCTTCGCCGCAATCAGGTCGCCCGCCGCCACCGCCACCCCCCCCAACTTGTTGAAACTGACCGAAAGGTCCCGCTGCTTGTCGGCGCTCGTCGGGTCGGCGTCAGCCAGCGTTTTCAACACCGCTCCGGTTTCGACTAACAGCTTGCGTGCGGCGGAGAGGGTGCGATACGCCAGCACTTTGTCGGAAAGGAACGTGCCACCCGAGGCGAGCCGTTGCTCACCGTGAACATGTAACAGGTGGGGGATCGACTCCAGCAGCGCATCCAGTTCCCAGTCGGCGGGCTTAGCTTCGGATTGCGTGATAGCGTACCGCTGGTTGTTCACATACTCCGTCAGTTCCTCGTCCATCTCCGCGGTCACGCTCTGCCGCAGGTGGACACCGACGAGCCGGTGCATCCGGGCGAACTCGCTCTCCACGCTGCCGGTCAGGAATCGCAACCCCTCCACCTGCCGGCGGAGCTTCACCCACGGGTCGGGGTAGCCGGGCCGCGTGTCGCCCAACTCCGGGTGGTGCCGCAGCGTCAGTTCCTTCAGCCACGGCCAGGGCACGCTGTCGGGCGGCAAGAGCGAGGCGAAGCGGAGGAGCGTGCGGGCGGCGTCGGAAAGCGGGGCCAGCATCGCGGCCAGCACCGGCCCCAGCTTCTTCTGCTGGTGTTCCATCTGCCCGGCGGTGTCGTCGTCCACCAGGGCGTCGGTGGTGTGCAGCCCCTCCGCCCGCAGGCGGGCCAGGTAGTCGGCCGGGGTCACGTCGGTGTTCACAGCCAGGAACACCGCCACCTGCTCGACCGCCAGCGTGAACCCGCCGAGTTCCTTCACGATCTCGCGGGCGGCGGCCTCGTCGGCGGGGGAAGCGAACCACTCGCCCGGCAGGTGGTTGGCGATCAACTTCACCGCCGTCTCTTCGTCGAGGGCGTCCACCAGCACCGTGCCGAGCGACTTGCCCGCCGGGTCGAGCGGATTCGGGTCGAGGCGGGTGGTGGCGATGACGCGGAGCCAGTCGAGCTTCGGGAAGCGAGTCAGCTTGTTGGCGGCCAGCAGGCCGGGGTCGGACACGTTGTCGAGCAGCAGCAGGGTGGCCGGCTCGGCGGTGTGCGGCTGCGCCTTCGCCTCGCGGAACCGCCGCTCCATCTCGGCCAGCACCTCCTGCCCGGCCACCGCCATGTCGGCCTTCGCCGCTTCGCTGGGCGTGTACCCGAACTCCTTCTTGAACGCCAGCTTGCCGACGAGCGACAGCAGATCGGTCTCGTTCTCGGCTTCGAGCGCCCAGAGGCCGAGCGGGTAGCAGTCGGCGTACCCGCGGGCGTAGGCGACCGACAGTTCCGTCTTGCCCTGCCCGCCGAGGCCGTGCACCGCCGCGATCAGCCCGATCTTGCCGACGCCGACGAGCTTGTGCAGGTCGGCCAGCTCGCGGGTGCGGCCGATGAAGTACGGCGTCATCGCCCGCAGGTTGCCGGGCACGCTCAGGGCACGGCGGGCGCGCTGCACCCGCTCCCACACGCTGTCCCCGAGCGCCGCCATCCGCCCCCGCACGGCTTCCTCCTGCATGGCCGCCGCGCCGGTCGGGAACCACGGCCGCAGGTCGGTGAAGTTCTTCGCCCGGATGGCGTCCAGCCGCTTCGCGTTCTCCTGCTCGCCGCTGCCGGGCACCTCCACGAAGTACACCGTGGCGTGCGACTCCGAGCCGAGCAGGGTGTGCGCCTGGCGGGCGAGGTACTCGTCCCACTCCCACCGGCACGGCCCGCTGGCGAAGTAGTTCGGCGACAGGCAGACGAGCAGCACCTTGCTGCGGCGGAGGGCACCGAGGATGCGGTTCCGCCAGTCGTCCATGTCGCGGATTTCGGACGTGTCGAAGAACACCCGCATCGGGTCGGCGGAATACTGCCGGTGGTCGGCGAGGATGAAGTCCTTCACCGCCGTCACCCACCCGTGCGGGTAGGTGTCGGGGATGGGCTTGTTGTCCTTGCGGGCATACGAGACGAAGAGTTCGTAGTCGGTCTGGTCGGTGGTCACGGGGCGAACCTTGGTCGGCCGTTGGTGTTCGGATCGGTCAGGCCCTGAGCGGCTTCGACCGCGAGGAGTCGGCCCACGACTTGGTGTCGAGTGCCCGCAGGTTCTGCTCCACCTGTTTCAACTCGGCCGCGTTGCTCGCCACGCCTGGGAAGGCGAGGGCGAGGGAGCGGTCGATGGTGCGGGCCTCCCCGAACGCCGCCCGCGGCTCGTCCGCCCGCCGGCCAGCGGGGGGCAATGGTGAACGACATCCTGCGAGTGGACATCGACGCCGTCTTGTTCGGCATCGGGGCCGCGCTGTCGGACGTGGTGCTGTCGCGCCCCGGACGGCTCGCGGGAGTGTGAGGGGGTGGCCGCAGCGAGTGTGTCACGCCCGTGCTGCGCCGCGCGTGGGACACCACTCACTTGCCCACTCGCATCGGCTTCTCGGTGCGGGTGACGAACTCCACTTCCACCGCGCACTCGGACACCACCGGGAAGCCGTCGCGGGTGGCGGTGGCACGCACGGGCAAGCTGCGGACGCCGACCACCTTCGGATCGGCTTCGCTGGTGAACACGAGAGTCGCGGTCGGCTTGTCGGCGGGCCAGTCGAGCGGGGCGGCCGACACGAGGCCGGTCAAGTCGGCGGGAATCAGCACCTCAACTTTCACCGCACCAGTCAACTTCGGCGAACGGAACAATCTCAGCGTGACCGCGAAGGGTTCCCCGCACGAGGCGGTCAACTCTTCCGGGCCGGGCGACAGCTTCATCAGCGCCCCTTCCACGCTCATCGTCACCTGCCCGTCCATCGCGGCCAGCACCCACACCGGCTTGCCCTTCGGGTCGGGGATCTTCGCCATCGCCACCAAACCGATCCGTGACGTGCGGGTCGATTCTAAATGCTCCGGCAGTGTCACAGGGTAGAGCACGCTGCCCACACCGGGGGCGACTTTGAAGACCGGCCCGCGGATGCCCTGGCGGTGCCGCTGTTGCGCCCCGGCCATGTCGATGAAAATCTCGCCAACGAACCCGTCGGTGCGCTCCACCACCAGGTCGGCCAGGTGCGTCGCCCCGCGGTACACCTTCCGAGTGCCGTCCGCCTCCGGCGACTTCACCTTGAACGGCGGCTTCAGCGTGGTGGCCACATGCACCCGCTCGTCGGCTGTCACTGACAACGCCTTGTCACCGACGGTTGCCGTGCCGCTGACGGTGACGAACGCCGTGGACACGCCGGCCGATTTCGCACAGTCGAGCGGGATCGCCACGTTCGGCGCACCGGCGGGGATGACCACCTCCTTCGGCACCGTCACGCCGTCGGGCAGACCGGAGAGCGTGAGCGTGATCGGCCCTTTGAACCCGCCCGCGCGGACGGCTTCGACGGCGAGCGTACCCTTCCCGCCGATGGGCACGTTGGCGAAGCCCACGGTTTTCAGACGGAACCCGGGGCTCGGCCGGCGGAGTTCGACGCGGTACACGAAATCGGGTGTCGGCACCTTGCCGGACACGTCGGCCACGATCACCTGATACGTCGCGTCGGCGGGGAGGGTGACGGTCGTGCGCGGGTCGGCGGTGCCAGCGGTGTCATCGATGGTGGCCAACTGTTTCCCGTCGGGACCGAGAACGACGAGCGAGGCGTCGACGGGCGAACCGTACTTTTTGGCGTGGACGGCGATGTCCCACACCTCGAACTTGCGGCCGGTGAAGGTGTAGGTGTCCCGCTCACCGCGTTTGTTGAACCGCCCGCTCACCCCGCACGGCCCCGGCAGGTTCGGCCCGTCGGCCGCGGTCCGCTCGGCGGTGTCGGTGGCGTGCAGCGTGAACGGGACCGTGCCGAACGGTGTGACCAGTTTGGAGATGAATGAACCACTCGCCGTGCGCGGGAACTCCACTTCGGCCGTCATGCGCTCCACCTTCGCCGCACCCGTCGCCAGCCCGTAGCCGATGAACTCGACCTCTCGCCGTTCGCCGACCCGCCCGCACGGTGGGAAGGCCGCCACCGCCCGCGGGCCGGTGGTGAGTGCCAGCCGATAGGTGAAGTTGCGATACCCGCGGTGGTCCACGTCTCGCACGCTCAGGGTGTACGTCTTCCCTTGTTGCACCGCGAAGGTGACGGCCGGGTCGGTGCCCTCGGTGTCCACCACTTCGGCCAGCTTCTTCCCGCCCTCGGTCACTTCCAGCACGCCGTTGAACTCGTTGCCGATCCGCTGGGCGAACAGGTCCGCCGTCACGAGTCCGGTCGCGGTCGCGGTGAACTGGTAGCGGTCGATCTCTTCGATCTTCCGCAGGCGGCCGTTGACGGTGACTGGGAGTGTCAGTGTCTGCGGTCCCTTGCGGTCCTCGTCCTCTGTCACCTCGACGCCGCGGCAGACGACGAACACCCCGCCGGAGGCGGCACCGTTGGCGTTGGCCACACTCCACCGCACCGGGCCGTGCGGCAGGTCGGGCGGCAGGGTGAGGCGCACCGGCACCTCACGCGGCAGTCGCGGGTCGTTGTCGAAGCTCTTGATGCCGAACCAGAAGGGAGCTTCGGGGACGAGCACGCTTCCCGGTGCCGCGAGTGGCTGAAACTTCACCCGCGAGTCGGACACGAAGAACTGCACGTCCGGGGTCCAGTCGCTGCCGCCGAACGTCACGTCGATGGTTTGGCCAGCTTTGGCTCCGGGCGGCCAACAGTAGCAATCCTTGCCCGGCGGCAACTGTTGGGCGAAGGTGGGAGCGGCGAGGAGGAGCAGGGGGAGGAGGGCGCGGGGCATGGGAGCGGCTCGGTAGGGTGGCCGACTCTCTCCGAGAGTCGGAAGGGGAACCCGCTCTCGGAGAGAGCGGGCCACCCTACTTGATCAGCCCCGCGATCACCTTGCCGCCGTCAACCACGGGCACCGGGCGGCCGAGGGGAGTGAGGTACGTCTTGTCGCAGTCGATGCCCATGAGCGTGAAGACGGTACGGAGGATGTCGGCCACGCTGACCGACTCGCCGACCGGGGCGGTCTGCGTCTTGTCGCTGGCCCCGAGCACCATCCCCGGCTTGATGCCCCCGCCGGCCATGAGCACGCTCTGCACCATCGACCAGTGATCCCGGCCGGCCTTCTCGTTGATCCGCGGGGTTCGGCCCATCTCGCCCATCATCACCACCAGCGTGCTGTCGAGCATCCCGCGGTCGTGCAGGTCGCTCACCAGCGCGGAGAAGGCCATGTCCGCCTGCGGGATGAGGTCTTTTTCCAGACTGGGGAAGCACGAGAAGTGCGTGTCCCACCCGCTGTGATCGACGCCGACGAACCGGCAGCCGGCTTCCACCAGTCGGCGACTCAGCAACGCACACTGGCCGAGCGTGGTCATGCCGTACCGCTGCCGGAGCTTCTCCGGCTCGTCCTTCAGGTCGAACGCCTTGCGGGCTTCCGGACTGGACACGAGATCACGCGCCTTGTCGTAGTAGGTGGCCATCGTGCCGGACTTGCCGTCGAGGGTGTCGCCCGACTCCACCTGTTTCAGCAGCCGCTGCCGGCGCTCGTACCGCGTGTCGCTCAGGCGGTCGGCCGGCTTCAAGTCCTTCACCTCGAAGTCGGGTTGCATGGGGTCCGACTCGATGACGAACGGCGCGTGTTCGGCCCCGTAGAAGCCCGGCCCGCCGGCCGCCATCGGGTGCGGCAGGTTGATGTACGGCGGCACACCGCCCCGCCCGCCGAGTTCCTTCGACACGATCGACCCGAGCGACGGGTAGAGTTCGTTGACGGGGATCTTGGTGTTGGCACCGTCGGCGAAGTTGGGTTTGTACCCCGTGAACAGGTAGTGGTAGCCGGTGCGGTGGCCGTTGTCCTGGTGGCTGTGGTGCCGCAGGATGGTGAACTTGTCGGCGACCTTCGCCGAGCGGTGGCAGTGCTCGCCGACGAATGTGCCGGGCACGACCGTCTTGATCGGCTTGTACGGCCCGCGGATTTCGGTCGGGGCGTCGGGCTTCAAGTCCCACATGTCGATGGTGCTGGGTCCGCCTTCCAGGAACAGGAAGATTCACGCCTTCGCCTTCGGCTCCTTGCCGTTCGATGCGGTCGCTTGCAACTGGAATAGCGTCGGCAGCGACAACCCGGCCATGAACCCGGACGCCCCGAGCTTGAGGGCGTGGCGGCGGGAGGGGGAAGGCATGGCGGTCTCCGGTTCACGAGGATCAATTCAGCGGGACACGGAAGAAGAGGATGAAAAAAGGGATGACACCGATCCGCAGAGAACATTTTATTTACAGATACACACCAAA